>CAYXEE010000189.1:0-317 GCA_964463935.1 uncultured Chitinophagaceae bacterium
GGCAGCATTGGGAATACAAAGTTCTGAATATGAAATTTATATTGTAGCAAGGTCTTCATCAAGCGCAATACAATTCTTAATCGGCGGAGCGAATTCATTTTATGAAGGACATCTTAACGGAGCATCGGGATTTCGATTTATTGGAAATCCGAGCGCGATAGCCGATGCGGGAAGCAATCAGCAATATGTTGATGGGAATCCGCATCTCTTCCATTTAAGCGCATCAACCGCAAAAGGAAAAAATAGAATTGACGGTATTTTGCGTGGAAATGTTTCCGGTAATTTTACAACATCGAACGGAGCAAATTTAAATCTTG
>CAYXEE010000189.1:327-5277 GCA_964463935.1 uncultured Chitinophagaceae bacterium
ATTTCCATTTATCGGAGATATTTCTGAAGTAATTATTTACGATACATTGTTGAGCGACAGCAGAAGAAGTGAAATTCAAAATTACCTTGCAGCAAAATATAATTTTTCAATTTCTGCTCCTGCGGCAACGCCAACGGTGCAAGCAAGCAATATTTCATTCAGTGCAATTCAAGGAACTTCTCTAAAAGTTACGGTGAACAAAGGTAATGGCGCTACGCGGATGATTATTGCAAAACAAGGAAGCGCAGTTGATGCTTCGTTTAATAATGATGAAACATTTACAGCCAATGCAGCATTCGGAAGCGGCTCGCAAATTGGAACGGGAAATTATGTTGTCTATCGCGGAACGGACAGCGCCGTTACGGTTACAAATTTACAACCGAACACGACATATTATTTTTCTGTAATAGAATATAACGGCGCAGGCGGAGAAGAAAAATATTTGCAAACATCTCCGGCAGCAGGAAATACAACAACACTTCCGCCGCCGCCGACAGTTTCAATTCTTTCCAGCACCATTGTTTCTGCAAGTTCAATAACATTCAGAGGAAGTGTAAATCCGAATGGACAAGCAACAAGCGTCCGATTTGCGTATGGAACAAATGTTAATTCCTTAACTGATACAACTTCAGCGCAAAATATTGGAAGCGGCAATTCTAATGATACAGTTTCTGTTACCGTAACGGGCTTGTCTTCTCTTACCATGTATTCGGCAAAAGTTGTTGCAACAAGCATCAGCGGAACTTCTGCCAGCACAACACATTCTATTTTATTAGATACATCGCCGTTTACACGAAACGGATTGCAAGTGTGGCTTCGCGCCGATGTAGGAACTTCAACCACAGTTCATGAAGCACAGGTAAGTTCGTGGTCCGATGTTTCGGGAAAAGGAAACCATGCGACACAAACAATAAGCGCTAATTTACAGCCGTATTACTTTGAGAATATGATAAATGGCAAACCGGCTATTAAGTTTAATGGTTCTAACAGCTTTTTTATTCTGCCAGAAGTGCCTGCCTTAGGAATGCAAAATTCTGATTACGAAACATTTGTTGTTGCAAAATCATCGTTTCCAAGTATGACACAATTTGTGTACAGCGCAAGTAATGGCAATATGGAAATGCACATCGGAACAACGCCGGCGGTGCGAATGATTGCTGCTTCTAACTTTTTAGATAACGGAAGCGCGCATGTATTTTCAACGCGTGCATCATCCACCGGCGGCGCAGTGCGTGTAGATGGAATTGACGGCGGAACGAGCAGCAATAATTTACAATCTGCAACAACTTCGAGTATGATTCTTGGAAATAGACAAGGGGGAGGTTATCCGTTTGCCGGAGAAATTGCGGAAGTGTTGTTCTACAATCGCGTGTTAAATTCTACCGAACGCGATGAAGTTGAAAATTATCTTGCAACGAAGTATGCAATTTCCAGCGGCGCGCTTCCTGTAGAATTAACTTCGTTTACTGCATCGACAAAAAGAAATACTGTTGAATTAAAATGGAGCACTGCAACAGAGGTGAACAATGCGGGATTTGCGGTAGAACGTAAGCTGGTTAGTGGTTCAGGGTTTGCGGTTCAAGGTTCAAACCACAATACTCAAACCTCAAATCAAGAATGGAACGAACTCGGCTTCGTTGAAGGAAGCGGAACATCGAATTCTCCGAAAGAATATTCATTTACAGATAAAAATATTTCGAGAGGAAAATCTGCTTACGCTAACGCTTCGGGGGACAAGTATTTGTATCGCTTAAAACAAATCGACCGCGATGGAAAGTTTACATATTCAAATGAAGTTGAAGTTGTGATTTCGCAGATACCGCAGAAGTTTGCACTGGAGCAGAATTATCCGAATCCGTTTAATCCAACAACGGAAATCAGCTATCAGTTATCAGTGAACAGTTTTACAACTTTAAAAGTATATGACGCGCTCGGAAGAGAAGTTGAAACACTGGTGAATGAGGAAAAAGAACCGGGATATTATTCGGTTCAATGGAATGCAACACAATTTGCTTCTGGAATTTATTTTGTGCGTCTTGAAAGCGCCAATAAATCTCAGCTGATGAAAATGGTACTTCTGAAATGATATATGGTGTCCTAAATGCGTAGCATCCGCCAGTTTTTTGACGGATGCGTTTGCAAAGCGGCGATAAAGTGCAGATAATGAAAATGAAATGATGAAATAAAAAAAATTAGATTGTATTCGAAAAAGGTGCGTATGCAACGCACCTTTTTTTGTTTCTTGAATATTCGATTTCGCTTTAGTAAGTTTATAGAAATGTTTTTTCTAAATATAGACTTGAGAAAAAAATTCATCCTCTAAAATTATATTGTCGACCTTTCTTCTTTGCTTTCGTGGCGTTAATTACCTTTACGGGTTGCAGATTTATTCCAGTTGAAACACAAAACATTATACATTTGAAGCAATGGCAATGGTATTTTTACGAAGTAGAAAAAGATTCGCAAGGAAAATATAATTTTTCAGCGATGCACGATTCACTGTGGCAACAATCTGAAAAAAGCATTCTTGAAAATAACGGTAAAAACATTTTTTGGCTTCGCACGCAGCTTCCGCAATGGAGTGGAACGCTGCCCGCTATTTTTGTAAACCGCACATCGCAAATCCTGCAGGTATATCTTCACGATTCATTAATCTTTGACAACACAAAATATATTAATTCATTATCCGAAATCGTTGCATTAGAAAACAGGTGGTTTCTTATAGAACTTCCACCATTTTCACCGGGAGAAAATATTTATTTTCGATTGTACTCAGAACACAACGAAATTGGAATACCAGCCCCTGTTTCGTTTGGTTCTGCAAGTTATTTTCTTCACGATATTGTTGCCGGCAGCACTGCGGATATTATTATCGGCGTACTGATTACCGTTGCCGGTTTTATTATGCTGGCAATTTTTGTTTTTGTTAAAAGAGAAAAATTTTATTTCGGAATAGCGGTATTTTTTTTCTCGCTCGGCATTTGGGTATGTACAAATAATCCGTATATCTATTTTCTGTTTCAGCATTCGTACTATATTTTTTTCCTGAATTATTACGCGCTGTATTTTACTCCGGCATTTTTTATGGCGGTTGAATACCTCTACGCGGAGCGGTATAAAAAAATTATTCAGTGGACGTGGAAGGTTCATGTTATTTTTCTGGCTGTTGGTACGCCGCTATTGTTATTCCCCAAAATTCATGTAGATGATTTACTGACGCCATTTTTTATTCTTATGATGCTGACCAGCAACACCGTTGTTGTGCTGCTCTTCAAGTCAGTTTCACGAAATAATATTGATGCATTAATAGTGCTTGCGGGAACAATTGTTTTTTCTCTTTGCGGCACTACGGAAATTTTAATTTTTTATGCCAATGTGTTTTCTCAATCATGGTACACAACAACATATGTATTGCAGTGGGGCGGATTATTTTTTACCGTAACGTTAATCGCTCTTGCGGTATATCGCTATTTGTATGATATACGTTTAATGCAACAAGCGCAGGAAGAAGCAGTTTTGCAGCAGCGCAAGGCAACAGAAGCGGTGCAGCATGAAGTAGAATTAAGAGAAGAATACACGCATAAACTTTTACACCTTCAAGATGCGGAACGAAAACATCTCTCATTGGAATTGCACGATGCAATAGGGCAAGAACTTTTAATAATAAAAAACATGGCGCAGTTGTGGCTCAACAATAGAAAATATAAACGCAAACAAGCTGCACTGACAGAGTATATTAAAGATATTTCTTCGACCGCCACTTCATTAATTGACAATGTTCGCGATCTATCGCGCCACTTACACCCGTATCAATTAGAAGGACTCGGATTAACCGAAACACTCGAAACGCTTATCTACAAAGTTCTTCAGCGTCATGAAATTAAATTTCAAGTTCGTCTGGTAGAATTGGATGGAATATTTTCGCGCCAAAATGAATTACACATCTACCGCATTGTGCAAGAACTGTTGAATAATATTATTAAACATTCGCAGGCAACAACGGTAAAAATAGTTTTTGTAAAAGAAAAAGACCGAATTACAATTCAAGCAGTTGATAATGGAAAAGGATTTGCATTTTCTCCGAATCAAAAAGAACGAAGCGCCGGACTTGGATTGACAGGAATTCAAGAACGAGTGAATATTTTAAACGGCATATTAACTATAGATTCATCGCATGAAAAAGGAACAGCCATTACTATTACAATTCCACAACCAGCGCTATGAAAAAGAAAGCCATTCACAAAACAAAAATACTTATTGTTGACGACCATCCGATGTTTCGTAAAGGAATGCGCGCAGCATTAAGCGAAGTAAAAGAATTTACCATTGCCGGCGAAGCGGGAACAAGCAGCGAAACATTTAAATTTATGGAAACGCATAATGTTGATTTAATTATACTCGATTATCAATTAGCAGAGACAACAGGGATTGAAATATCGCAGCGCGTAAAAAAACTTTATCCAAAAACAAAAATTATTCTTTTAACAATGTTCAAAGAAGCGGCGCTGTTTGAAAAATCTTCGGAATACGGCATTGACGCCTATTTACTGAAAGAAAATGCCGCCGATGAAATATTGAAAGCAATTCATGTCGTCATGGATGGAAATTTTTATCTCTGCCAAACAATGTCCGAATTTATTTTACAGAAGCAAATTGAACAAAAGAATCATTCCAACTCGGGATTTGAACAACTGACAAAAACCGAAAAAAATATTCTGCGCTCCATCGCAAAAAATAAAACCACAAAAGAAATTGCCCGCGAAATGTTTGTCAGCGGAAAGACAATAGAAAACCACCGCGCAAATATTTGCAGAAAACTGCACATCTCCGGCAATAACGCTCTCTTAAAGTTTATTATTCAGCATAAAGAGCTGATGTAAATCTTTCCTTTGATTTTTAAAAATTAAACGCAGAGTTTTGGAGTTGCGGAGAAAACAAGTTTCAATTTAA
>CAYXEE010000190.1:0-5276 GCA_964463935.1 uncultured Chitinophagaceae bacterium
CACCGATGCTTACCATAACAAATACAGCATCGCCAAATAATGTTGCTCCCGGAAGTACAATAACGTATACATTAAATTATGGCAATATTGGTTCAGTAGGCGCAACCGGAACTACAATTACAACGCGCATGCCTAATGATATAGATTATGTTCCCGGTTCTGCATCGGTAACGCCTTCTTCTATAAATGGAAAATTGTTGACGTGGAATCTTGCAGGCACACTTGCCAGTGGAAGCGTGAATAATATAATTACATTCAACGCGCAAGTATCAAATTCTGTTTCGAGCGCTATGTTAAACTCTGTAAGAATTGATACTGCATTTATTTCTTCTTCACAAACAACAGCGGTTAGTGAAACTGCAAATGTGTACATCACGGCATTGCCAAACGTGAGCATAGTTAAAACTGCAGATTCAAGTACGTACACCCGCACTGGTACTGCAACGTTTACATTTTATTTTACTAACAATGGAAATTATGCCGCTACAATTACTTCTATAATAGATAGTTTACCAACCGGACTTTCCTATACAAACGGCAACACACTTTCTGGAATGGCGGGAACAAATAATCCGACAACAAATTCCGGTGGACGATTAGTGTGGACAACTCTTACTCGCACAACTATTGCAGCCGGAGCTACGGATTCTATTAAGTTTAGAGTTTTAGTTGGAGGAACAACGCCGATTGGAATAAATACGAATAGAGGTAAAGTTGCCGGAACAATTAACAATATAACAACAGATTCGGTTGCATCAGATTTAGCATTTAATGTTGTGGCAACAACCGGCTCTCAAGCGACAAAAACGGTAAACAAGTCGGTTGCATATCAGGGCGATACTCTTGTTTATACTTTGTACTACAAAAATGTTAATGGCGGAAATCAATCGTCAATGCAATTTGTTGATACACTTCAAACAGGTTTAACATTTGTTACCGGTTCTTCTGCAAAGATTGCCAGCAGTCCTGCAAATTTAAATTATAATTCTGTGCCTTCGTCGGGTCCTAATTTGACTTGGGGATTTAATAGTAATTTTGGTAATGGCGATTGGATACAAATTCAGTTTAAAGTTGTTGTTGGCTCAACGGTAACGGATTCTGTAAGAAATAGATTCCATGCAAAAGTTTCAGCAGGTATTGTTGCAACATCATCTTATGTTAAAACTGTAATTAAACCGAAACCAAGAATAAGCGTAACTAAAAAAGTTAGTCAAAGTTCGGCGGCACAAGATACGCGGATAAAATATACAATTGTATATAGAGATTCTGCTACTGGAGCGGCTTCAACAAATACTGTACTTACCGATACAATTCGTTCAAGTGAAATTGAAATTGACCAATACTCCATTTCAGGCGGTGGAACTTGGTCTGCAGTTAGCGGAACCGGTGGAAGAATAGTTTGGAATTTAGGAACAGTTCCTCTGAATACAACTGATTCAGTTTGGTTTTATGCTACGTATAAATCCAGTAATGCAGGCACGCGCTGGAATAGAGTTTGGATGACTAATACCGAAGGGAACAGAGTTACCGATTCTGTTGGCGTGGCATTTGCGGCTACGCCAAAAATTTCTGTAACAAAAACTGTTGATAAAACAATTGTCGGACCCGGCGATACTATAACATATAGAATAACTGTTAGCAATACAGGAAGCGCGGCTGCAAATGCAGATTCTATAATAGAATCAACTCCAACAAATACTGTGTTGATTTCTGACTCTACCACAGCCAATGTAAAACCTAGTTATGGTTCAAGCGGCGCCGTAAAATGGAACATTGGAACATTATCAGCATCAAGTTCTGTAATGAGAATGTTTCAGGTAAGGGTTGATTCAACAGTAGCAAGCGGAAGTTTATCAACTATTTCCAATACTGCGGAAAATAAAAGCACAGAAATTCCTTCTACACTTTCTAATACTGTTTATTCTACGCCGTATTATCCAAACATTAGTATCAGCAAAGTAGCAGACAAAGCATCGGCAAATCCGGGCGAAGTAATTACATACACGTTAACAGTTACCAATAGCGGACTTATTCCGGCTCGCTTTGTTAATATTATTGATACAATTCCGACGAATACAACGTATGTAAACTCCAGCGCATCTAACGGCGGAGTATTTTCTAATCCGAGAATAGTATGGTCGCTTGGCACATTAGGAGCAAATTCAACAGTTACGTTAACATTCCAAACAACTGTAGAATCAGTTTTGGCTAACGGAACTAAAATTACAAACAAAGCATACGGAAGAACAACTTCTCTTACGAATACTTCCGAAAGCAATCAGACAATAACGAATATTGTTTCTAAACCAATATTAACACTTACGGCGGCTGTTGATAGTTCTTCCGCGTTACCGGGAAGTGTAATTTCATATACATTTACTTACGGCAATACCGGAAACGACGGCGCAAGTGAAACATATTTGTATATTCCGATTCCAAGCAATACATCGTATGTGTTAAATAGTGTTTCCGGCACCGGCGCTACTTATGATGCGATAAACAATAGAATAAAAGTTTATCGTGCATCGTTAGCAGCGGGAACAACCGGACAGACAGGTTTATTTAATGTTAAAATTAACTCGCCGCTTGTTGAAGGAAATACTACGCTAACTGCTACAGGAACAATTTCTGCTTCGAATGCAAATTCCGTTATTGCTTCGGTAAATACAATTGTTACCGCTGCGCCGACCATAAATATTTCAAAATCTGGACCAACGCGCTCTACATTGATTGGTTCGCCGACTCCGAAAGATACATTTACGTATTCAATTTCATTTGCGCTTACAGGCAAAGCAATTATAGACAGCGTGTTTGTTAAAGACGTATTGCCTGCAAATCTTTTATACATCTCAAGTTCGCCAACGGCAACTACTGCGCCAACTGTAAACACCAATGGAACTGTACAATGGAGTTTAGGAAGAGCAACGCCTGATACATTTGGAACAGTTAACATTACCGTTGCCACAAGTAATGCCGCAACGTATCAAAACTATGCTTCGCTTATTCGGAAAGGAAATCCCGGCGGAACGAAGAGCGATACTGTTATTACAGAAGTAACAGTAAATGTAACCGGAACTCTTACACAAACAGATTCCATTTATCCCGGAAATTCAATTACTATTACTGTTAATGATGCAGATTTAAAAGGTGAAGGACTTATTGTTGTTTCTGTAAAAAATAAGAGAACGAATGAAACAGAACAAATAGGTCTGTTAGAAACCGGATACAATACCGGAATATTTACATACAACGTTCCAACATTTTATGGAACAACTGCTGATAATAATGGCAATGGAATTTTTGCAGTTCAAAAAAATGATACCATTCAAACAACGTATGTTGACAATGCAAATGTAAATGGAAACTCTGTAACGCTAACGGCAAACACATTGGTACTTGCAGGTATTACTGCAACTCTTCAAGTAAGTCCGGCAATTATAGCAGCGGGAGATTCATCTACATTTACATTGGAAGACGGCGATTTGGATTACAATTCCAATGCAATTGAATCATACACATTAACAGTTACTTCTTCCACCGGTGAAACAGAAGTGATGACATTTACTGAAACCGGAATCAGTTCTGGAATATTTATTAAGAAAGTACCGACAATATTCGGCTTAACGCCCGGAGCAAATAATAATGGAATTTTCACTGCGCGTCCCGGTGATACAATAAAAGTTTCATATTACGATTCGTTAACCCAATCCGGCGGCTCTGCTACAATTTCTGCATTCTTTAGAATAGATAGTATGAAGTTAAATACTTCCTACAAATCCATTGCTGACAGCAACGGCGGAATTATTAAACCGCCGGATACATTAACATTTAGAATTGTTGTAAAAAATTCCAGTCAGGTACGCGCGACAACAGTTTTAGTAACCGATACGCTGCCGTCTGGAATTACATTGCTGAATGCAACAATGAATCCATCGGGAACAGTTTCTGGAAATCTTATTACGTATCCGACATTTAATTTGAATTCGAGCGACAGCGCAGTATTTATTTACAAAGTTACTGTTGATTCAACAATTACATCAAACGTTACAAAAGTAAATAAAGCTGTTGTAAACGCAAACGGTGCAGAACAATTAGTAACAGCGAACTTTACTGCCATCAGCAGACCAGTTATGGCGATGAATAAGAGCGTATCGGCAGTTTCTGGCAGGGCAAGACCGGGCGATACATTGATGTACACTGTTACATTTTCCAATACCGGAACGCAATCGGCAACGGTTGTTACGATTACCGATCCGCTGCCGAACACTGTAACATATTTAGCGAATTCTACAAAAGTGAATAATATTTCCAAAACTGATGCTCCGAATGATGATGAAGTCAGCTGGGACGGAGATGCAAAATCATTGCAGTTAAATTTGGGAACAATTCAGCCCGGACACAGCGGAACTGTAACCTTTAAAGTAAAAATAAATTAAGGAACTCCCCCAATGAAAAAAAATATTTTTTTACTTGTGTTGATGAGCGTAGGTATCGCAAATGCGCAATACAAAACTTTTGCCGTACAATATACCGGATATTCGCTTTCGTCGGCAGTATCTCTTACGGCATCAAAAGAATTTGAAAATGATGTTGTTCCGATTGTAGCGGGCGGGATTGACTCGTTGGCAAAGAAAAAAAATCCGCCGTCGTTCGGAATTTTGTTTCAAGAAAATGTGAAAAATTATTCAAAAGTTATTGTTGCAGAATTGTTTGACGGCGAAACAAAAAAATCAATTAAAAAAATTACGCTTGAAGAATTTCTTGGAAAAGAAAATTCAAATTGGAAATCTGTTGAAGCGACGGCAGGCGCAAACAGCGCGCGTTCTACGTTTGCTTTTTCTGCAGGCGGAAAAGAATACAAATTTACAAGAATGATAAGCTCAGCAAACAATCAAAATATTCCATCGGGGAAAAATATTTCTTTTTCACTGTTACTTGAATCGAATAGCGCTGCAAAAATTCAAATTAAATTTTATGGCAAGGCAGAAGGAACCGTTTTGCAGTTTGGAACACAATTAAAAATTGTCGCCGATGACGCGCGAATAGCAGGAGGAATTGTTGCAAATGTATCCGCCGGAAGCAGCGTTGAAATAGAAAAAACTCCAAAGAAAAAAAATTTTCCGGCATTTACAATAACATCGCCGGAGATTGCGTGTGAACGCGGAAAACAATCGGAATTATTTACTCTTGATGTAATTGCTACTTCTGTTCCATTTAAGAAAAAAGTGAATAAACAAGTTGATAACATACAAAATTATTTTGCAGCTAAGCGATTA
>CAYXEE010000191.1:0-5202 GCA_964463935.1 uncultured Chitinophagaceae bacterium
GGAATTACAAAACAAATATTACAACAGATTCGTACGCAATGGTTGATGAACGACGCGACGATGGAATTGATAACGACAAAGATTGGAATATAAATTTTGACGATACCGGCGTAGATGGAATATTTGATCCTCTAAATCCTGATTTTGGCGAAAGAGACGGAGTTCCAACTTTCGGCGAACCAAATTTTGATAAGACTGATGTTGACGAATCTGATCAAATTGGATTAACAAGTTTTATTTATTTTACTAACGCCGCCAATCCGGTTGATTTACGCGATGATGAAGATTTGTGGATTCGTATGCAGCCGGGTAGTTTTTCTGTGCCGCCCTCGATTGAAAATAATAAACCTGTGAGCGGCGAAGACGGCGACTTTATTTACGGTTCGGGATATTTTCCATTGCAGGCAAAAACTACCGAACGTTTATCGCTTGCGTTAGTGTATGGCGGCGGCAACAGCGGTTCGAGAGATGATGATATCGCCGATTTGTTGAAGCACAAAATTACCGTTCAAAAAATTTATAATGCAAATTATCAATTTCCAATTGCGCCGGATCCGGCTCCAACATTAACTGCGGTTGCCGGCGATAAAAAAGTGCAGTTGTATTGGGATAGAAAATCTGAGGACGCAGTAGATCCTGTTTTGCGATACAAAGATTTTCAAGGATATAAAATCTTTAAAGCAACAGATCGTGAATTTAACGATGCATTTTCAGTTACCGACGCTAACGGCGTTGCAAAGCGATGGAAACCAACTTTCCAAGTTGATTTAAAGGATTCTATCTTAGGAATTTTTTATCCTCCGAAAGATATTTTGCAAGGGGAAGATGGTTTAACATTTAATCTTGGTTTGAATACCGGTTTAGTGCACGATACCACAGATTACGAAGTAATGAACGGAAGAACATACTACTATGTAATTGTTGCGTATGATAACGGCGATTTTAACAGCGGAATTATGCCGTCTCAAAACAGCTGGAAAATTACCGTTGACCAATCCGGCAGAGTAGTTTCAACTTCAACAAACGTAGCAATTGTTACGCCGGGACCAAAAGCATTAGGTTATACTGCGCCTGCTAATGCAAAAGCGTTAACGAAAATATTTTCTAAAGGAACAGGTCAAGTTTCGTACCGAGTTGTTGATGAAAATAAGCTTAAAGCCCATACTTACACAGTATCTTTCAATGATACCCGCGACAGTGGAGCATTTTCTCCAAAGACAACAACATATACTGTTAAGGATGAATCATTTTATACAGAAGTATTCGCTCCCGGCAGCGTTGATACATTGTACACAACTTTAACAAGAAAAAATCTCATTCCTGGAACAATAACTGTAAGTGCAATGGATGGAACAATTTTGGATTCATCAAAATATTCCGTGAGCTATGCACGAGGAGCAATTAGATCAAAAGTATTAGGATTTTTCCAACCGAATTCTACGGATTTGAGAAAATACAAAATCACGTACAAATATTATCCAGTATTTAGAAGTGCAAATATTAAAAATTCTCCTTATGCAAAAGAAACAAAAGATTCTGATATATTTGACGGCGTGCAACTGGTATTTAATAATGAGTGGGAGATAAATTTACTAGATACTCTTTCTGGTTTTACAACAGGGAAAAAATCGTATTTATTTGACTTTTCAACAGTAACGGTTAAATTGGATCCTAATGACCCTTCACAAGATTTGATACCAAATCGTTATGCTGCAGATTATGATATACTATTTAGTGAAAATATTAATGGTTATGCAGGTAGAATTCCAAAACTTGATGAAGATTCTATTCCAACCTATTTTAAAATTCACAATAGAACTGACAATCGAAATATAAGATATTCTTTGGCTGGTTTGCATAACAATGGAAAAATTATTTCCGGAACGCAGTTATTTCTTTTTGATTATGATTCAAAAGACTCATTGCGTTATACATGGTATATAAATTTTCTTGATCGTGACAAAGACTCAGTATATACCTTTAAGCAAGGCGACTCCTTAAAAATTCGACTTTCTAAACCTTTTAGAAGCGGCGATTCTTTTACGTTTACTACAGAAAAACCATTTATTGCAAAGGCAATTCCTTCTGCTGATTTAGAAAAAATTCGCGTAGTTCCTAATCCGTATATTGTGGCTTCTGTGCGAGAAGCTCCAAATCCATCCGGTACATTTGGACGCGGCGAACGGAAAATAGAATTCCAAAATGTTCCGGCGGATGCAAAAATTTCTATTTTTACATCGCGCGGAGATTTAATTCGTGTGCTGCATACCGATGGAGCAATAAATAACGGTACGGTAAAATGGGATGCCAAGACGAGCGAAAATCTTGACGTAGCGTTTGGCGTCTATTTCTATGCGGTGGAATCTGCCGTTGGAACGAAAACCGGTAAACTTGCAATTATAAAGTGATAGAGCGGAGTATTACATTATGAAAATGAAAAAAATATTTATTCTTGTATGCGTAATGCTTAGCGCATCTGCGTTATTTGCACAATCAAAATTCGGCACTTCTGCAGTTCCGTTTTTAGGAATGCCGGTCGGCGCGCGTTCAATTGCGCTTGGAAGCGCGTATGTTGCGCTTTCTAATGATGCAATTTCAACATATTACAATCCCGGCGCAATGTCTCATGGAACTTCGTCACAGGCAATTATCAGTCATACCAATTGGCTTGTTGATTCTAAATTTGATTGGGCTGGCGTGATTGTTAATATTGACGGCGCAAGTGCAATCGGCGTAAGTTTTACGCAATTAGATTACGGCGAAGAACTTGTTACAACGGACTATGACCAAGCCGGCACGGGGGAAAAATGGTCTGCATCAGATTTGGCAATTGGAATTTCGTATTCGCAAAATCTTACGGATAGATTTTCAATCGGCGGTACGGCAAAATTTATTCAAGAAAAAATCTACAATTCTTCGGCAAGTTCGTTTGCCGTTGATGTTGGTCTTTTGTATAACACCGGCTATAACGGATTGAAAATTGGAATGAGTATTGCAAATTTCGGAAGCGATATGCGAATGGATGGAAAAGATTTGTACAAACCGATTGATTTGGATGGTACAAATTCTGGGAATAACAGCACGCTGATTGCAAGAATGAAAACCGATGATTGGCCATTGCCGCTGTTGTTTAGAGCGGGCGTTTCAATGGATGCTTTAAAAGATGAAGATATGAGAGTAACATTTGCCGCGGATGCACTTCGTCCGAGCGATAATGGAGAAAGCGTTAATGTTGGCGGCGAGTTTGCGTGGAAAGAATCAATCTTTTTCCGTGCAGGAAAACGTCAACTGTTTTTGCAAAATGCAACGGAGAATTATTCCTTCGGCGGCGGACTTCGGTATGAATTAACCGGAGTGAATGCCATTTCCATTGATTATGCGTACCAAAATTTTAAGATTTTCGGCGGGATTCAGACGTTTGAAATTGGTTTTACTTTTTAATTCATAAATGCTAAATTCACTCAATTCAGTATTATAAAAAATCCTGCAAAGGAGGTGAATTCGTTAAGTCGGGAAAAGTGAAAAAAAAATTTTAGTTGTAAAAAGCAGTATCACAATCCACCAATCACCACTAACCATAGGAGTAATTCTATGAAAAATGTAACAAAAGCTGTACTGTTAATGATATTGGCTGTCTCAATAGCATTTGCAGGAAATAAAAAGAATGAGAATGATGGACAGGTAGTATTACATACTATCGGAAAATCATTGTCATCAGAAGCTGCAGCTCCTTCATCGCCGTGGACCCCAATTTTCTTGGAGACAGCCACGAGCCAATATAAAGTTGCAGAATATTTTAGCAATGGTTTTGTTTTAGTTGCAGGCGCGCGTACAACAGCGCCGTTGTTAGGAAACTATTATGGTTACTATTCAAAGAACCATGGTTCTTCCTTTACAAAGTTTTCATTTCCGAATTTCCAATCGAGCGCGACTTCAACAAGTATGCGTTTCCCTGGAATTGCTTCGTATGGCGACAGCGTTATGATTAACGCCGATTATGCAGGATATATCATTCGTTCAACAAACTGGGGCGTGAAGTGGGATACCGTTAGTCTGCAATATGGCACCGGCGCATTTTATGACGGCGTGAAATTCCTTAATGAAAATGTTGTACTTGCTTACGGCGATCTTGTTGACACTACCATATACATTACACGCAGCACGAATAGAGGCGCAACATGGACGCGCATTCCGATTTCAGCAAATCTGTCGCCCGATTTTTCAACGTATGCTTATGCATCAGCGGGTTCCAAAACAATTGCAGTATCGGGAAATAACGTTTGGATGGGATGCTATATCGGTTCTGGTACAACAACAAATGCGCCTGGTATTCTTAAATCAACTGATGCAGGTTTAACATGGTCATTTATTAAAATTACAAACCTTGCGCCTAAATTGAAATTTACCGTTCCCAATATGTCGTTTAAGGATGCAAATGTTGGTTATGCATTAGTTTCCAATAACTATGTTTTGTCAATCCATAAAACAACAGATGGCGGTTTAACATGGGGAGATTCAATCAGCGTGGGCGGTCCGACTGCAAACCTTTTAACACAACAGCCCGCACAGATTCAAGCAATTCCGGGAACAAGCATTGTGTATGTTTCTGGTTTTGACGGGGTAAATCCGGCTTCCTGGAAATCTACCGATGACGGCGCTACATGGACAAAATTAGTTACGCCGGCAAATGTTGGAACACAAGCGAGTCTTTCACAGATTTCATTCCTTTCCGAAACAAAAGGATTTGGCGCCGGGACACGTCAGGTGTTATCATTTACGCCATCTGTAAAAGTTACTTTTGTTGTTAATACATCCGGCATACCGGATACGTTAAAACAAAATTCATTTGTACAAATTCGCGGCGGCGCAGCCCAGATTACGTGGGGAATGGATTCGCCTGCCAAATTAATAAATGTTGGAACCGCATCTGCTCCGAGCGATTATTGGCAATATACCGGAACTTTCCCTGCTGGTTCGCAATTTGCGTATAAATTCTTTACCAATGCAAATACTGCGCTTAATGCAAACATTGAGCATCAAGGTTGGGAAGGAGATGTTTCTCAGAGCAGTAACGATCGTCAAATTAGCGTTGGGCAAAACGATACAACGCTTCAGGTTCAATATGTAAATGGTTTTGCTGAAAAACCGGGGCAATTTGCAGCGCCGTTCCCAACAGGAAAAACAGATACAGTTGTTTGCTAC
>CAYXEE010000192.1:0-5196 GCA_964463935.1 uncultured Chitinophagaceae bacterium
AATCCCGGCGGAATTGTGTCCGTTTCGATTTCCGTTGTAAAGCCGTATTTATATTCTTTGCCGACTAATTCTTCTACTGTTTCTGACATTGCTCTTCCTTACAATTAAACGCCAAATGAAGATCCGCATCCGCACGTTTTTGCCGCCTGCGGATTATTAAATACAAAACCTCGTCCATTCAAACCGTCTGTAAAATCTAAAGTAGTACCAGATAAATAGAACATACTTTTCTGATCCACGATAATTTTTACGCCAAGTTTTTCAAGCATAATATCTTTTTCTTTTACCTGATCGTCAAACGCAAGCACATAACTTAATCCTGAACATCCGCCGCCTTTAACGCCAAGACGTAGCGCATGCGACTCTGCAATATTATTTTGCATTTTAATCTTGCCGACTTCTTCTGCCGCACGCTCTGTTAAAACAATATCATCTTCTATCACAGGTAGTGTGATTATTTCAGACATAATTTTTCCCTCCTAAAAATTTATAATTTAATTTTTCTTCAATGCAAAGTCGGCGTAATGTAACATCCACGTCTGATTATCTAATTTTTTCAAAATGTTGCGTTTTTCAAACTCCAACGCCACATCGCGCGTTACCGCTTCAGCTTCCGTATAGCCGATTTTTACTTTTTTCTTTTTTAAGAATTCATACACGCCAAAATGAATATCCCGGAAAAAAACATTAGAAAGATGAAACAACGGATATTTTGATTTTAAATGATGCAGAAATTCTACTTGATTCCCGATTATGTATTGCGATTTTTTAAATTTAATGGTCAACATTATACAACTCCTGTTTTTGATAACATACGAAGTTTTGTTACAGTACTATTAATTTTATCTGCTGCAAAATCTATTTCATCTTCTGTAGTAAATCTTCCTAATCCCAACCGCACGGTTGATTTTGCTTCGCTTTCGTTTTTCCCGATAGCTTTTAGAACGTGAGAGTATGTTGAATCTGTATCTTCGTTCGTACACGCCGAACCGGATGAAATTGCAATTTCGCTCATTTCAGTCATCAGCATATCCGCATTCACATTTTCAATTGTAACATTTAGATTAGTAGAAAGCCGTTTAGTCGAATGACCGTTAAGTTTCACGCCGTCAATCGTTTGCAAACTATTCCAAAGTCTGTTGCGTAATTTCGTTACTCGTAAATTTTCATCTATAAAATTTTCAACTGAAAGTTGAACAGCTTTTCCAAAACCAACAATTCCTGCCGAATTCAGCGTGCCTGAACGCAAATTATGTTCATGACCTCCGCCGTCTATCTGCGGTTGTAATTGTAATTTTGGATTTTTCCGGCGAACGTACAGCGCGCCGATTCCTTTCGGTCCGTAAATTTTGTGCGAAGAGAACGAAAGCAAATGTATATTCATCTCTAAAACATCAAGCGCAATTTTTCCAATTCCCTGTGTTGCGTCTGTGTGAAAAATAATTTCACGCTCTGCACAAATTTTTCCAATTTCATTCAAAGGTTGAATTGTTCCAATCTCATTATTTGCAGCCATTATGGAAACTAAAATCGTTTTTGATGTAATTGAATTTTTTAATTCTTCCAAAGAAATTTCGCCGACTTCATTCACCGGCAAATAGGTAACTTCAAAACCTTGCCGTTCTAATCGCTTGCACGAATTTAAAACGCTGGGATGTTCAATTGCCGAAGTAATAATGTGATTCCCTTTGCGCTTATAGGATTCAGCAATTCCTTTTATTGTAAAATTGTTAGATTCCGTGGCGCCGCTTGTAAAAATTATTTCCTGCGGCTGTGCGTTAATAGCATTAGCTATATTTTTTCGTGCAATTTCAACCGCTTCTTTTGCAATCCATCCAAACCGATGCTGCAAACTTGCCGTATTTCCAAAATGCTCAGTAAAGAACGGCAGCATTGCTTCTAAAACTTTCGGGTCAACCGGAGTTGTTGAATGATAATCCATATACACAGGAAGTTTCATCTATACAATCTCCGAAATTTTCATAGAAGAAAAAACTTGTTCAAGATTGTACTGAATTTTTCCTAATGGATTTTTTATGGTACAATTTTGAAATACAGAACATGTCGTTTCATCGGCAGAAAAACATTCTGCAATAGTCGGCTGAGTTCCTTCAATTACGGAAATTACATCCATCACAGAAATATCATTTGCATCGCGTGCTAATGAATAACCGCCAAGCGAACCTTGATGCGAAATAACAATTTTCCCTTTTGCTAATTTTTGCATTACTTTTGCAAGCAGTTCATTCGGAACGGAATATTTTTCTGCAATCTCCTTAACGGTAGAAATTTGTTGATTGTTAGAAGCAATATGCCGAATGGCAATCAGTCCATATTCTACTTTTTTTGAAAGTTTCAACATATACGACTTAATAAGTCCTATTTATGAGTAAAAAAATAGAAGAATTTGTTAGTACAACATTATGCGTTTGCAGAAAGTCTGTAAATTCTTCTGCACAAATATAAGAGATTTTGCATTCTTTTACAATAGTTTAGACAAAATTTTAATCCATATGATTTAAATAAGAAATTCCTAAAATTGCTAATTATTTATCATAATTCTCAATTCCAAAATTTTCAACATGATTATGGCTTTCATTTTTTTTAATCAAATAAATTTTTGCCAAATAATTGCTGAATTCTGCAAAAATATTTTCCATATTAAATGTTAACTTGGCATAAAAATTACATTACACTTAACGCTATAAATTTAATTATGAAAGAAGTCGGTAAAAAAATGGCAAAACATCATCAACTTGAAGAAATTTTAGGCGATATAAAATTATCGAAAAAAGATCACGAAGGATTTCACGCAATTGCGGTAATCGGCATGGGTGTTATGGGACAAGGAATTGCTCAAACAATAGCTACTGCCGGAATAGAGGTAATTGCGGTTGAAAAAAGCGAGCGCAGATTGGAACATCAGATAAAAATGTTAGATGAATCGCTGGAGAATGAAATTCACCGTTGGACAATGACCAAAAGCGAAAAACGCGCAATACTTTCTAGAATTAAGGGAACAACTGAGATTGCAAAAGCTAATCATGCGCCTATTGTAATTGAAGCTGTTGACGAAAATTTTGAACTTAAGAAAAAATTATTTGTAGATTTAGATCACCACTGTACGCCGGAAACAATTATTGTTTCAAACACATCAACGCTTAATCTTTCAAAACTTTCCGCGGCAACAAAGCGTGCAGATAAAGTTATTGGAATGCACTTTCTGAATCCCGTACCCAAAGTTCCGCTTGTAGAACTTGTGCGCGGAATGAAAACTTCCGACGATACATTTTTGAAAATAAAAAAACTTGCATCGCGTCTCGGCAAAACTCCTATTGAAGTTTTTGAATATCCCGGTTTTGTTACTACGCGCGTTATTGTTCCTTTACTTAATGAAGCGATGCACGCTTTGCTGGAAGGCGTTGCTTCTGCTGAAAGTATTGATACTGCAATGCGGTTGGGATATAATTTCCAATATGGTCCATTAGAACTTGCAGATATGATGGGATTAGACGAAGTTCTTGCGTGGATGGAATCGCTGTTTCACGAATTGGGCGAAGCAAAATACAGACCGTGTCCGCTTCTCCGCCGAATGGTGCGAGAAGGAAAACTTGGCAAAAAAATTGGACATGGATTTTTTACTTATGATGAACATGGAAAGAGATTATGAACGTATTAGTTTTAAACTGCGGAAGCAGTTCCGTAAAATATCAGTTAATTAATGTTGAAACAAAACTTGCACTGGCAAAAGGAAGCGTTGAACGCATTGGAATGGCAGGCGCTGTATTAACCAATATACGCTCCGATGGCGATGAAATAAAAATTACAGGAGATATTTTAGAACACACAACAGCAATTGAGTATATTCTTGCCGTTCTGCTTTCAAAAAATCACGGCGTTATTTCTGATAAAAAAGAGATTCATGCTGTCGGTCATCGCGTTGTTCACGGCGCTGAAACTTTTACCGGTTCCGTTTTAATTACGGATGAAGTGATAAAAGGAATTCGCGATAATTTTGATATAGCGCCTCTTCACAATCCGCACAATTTGCGAGGCATAAACGCGGTTCAGCAGCATTTACACGATGTTCCACAGGTAGCAGTGTTTGATACTGCATTTCACCATGATATGCCGCCGCAAGCATATTTGTATGGAATTCCATATTCCCTTTATACGCAATACAAAATACGCCGTTACGGTTTTCACGGAACAAGTCATGATTACGTTTCGCAGCGCTGTGCAGAAATTATGCGAAAAGATATTAAAAAATTAAAAATTGTAACGGCTCACCTTGGCAACGGATGCAGTATGGCGGCGGTTGACGGCGGTATTTCAGTTGATACTACAATGGGATTTACTCCGCTTGAAGGATTGTTAATGGGAACGCGTACGGGCGATATGGACCCTTCCGTTATTCTTTATATTATGGGAAAAGAGGGATTGAATTACTCAGAAGCAAATACGCTTCTAAACAAACACAGCGGATTGCAAGGAATCTCCGGCGTTAGCAGCGATATGCGGGAAATTACAACCGAAATGAATCAAGGAAATAAACGCGCAAAAGCTGCTTTCGACGTGTTTTGTTACAAAATAAAAAAATATATCGGTTCTTATGCTGCGGTAATGAATGGTCTAGATGCTGTTGTGTTTACCGGAGGAATCGGCGAAAATTCCGCTGATGTTCGCAAGGCAGTGTGCGAAGGACTTTCTTTTATTGGAATTGAATTAGACAAAACAAATAATAATTCTAAAGATAAAGAAAAACTAATCAGCACAGCAAAATCAAATGTTTCCGTTTATGTTATTCCAACGAACGAAGAACTGATGATTGCAATGCAGACAAAAGATGTGATTAAAAGAAAAAAATAAATTTTTTCAATACTTACTAACTGGAGTTACGCAAAATCAAAAAACGCTTAAAAAAGTAAGTTCGTCATGCCCGTTCCGAAGGAATCCCTTTGGAAAATGCTTTAGTCGGGCAACCATTATATAGATTCCCGCTAAAAACATGCGGGAATGACGTTGACTTTTCTCTTTCTGCGTAACATCAGTTACTAACTGAAGTTACGCAAAATAAAAAAATGCTTCGACTCCCGCCTTCTCCGCTCCGAAGTCCCGAAGGGATCCCTTTGGGAGAGTCCTTCGTGACCTACGGCGGATTCGGCGGACAGGCGGCACAAAACCAAAGGTCATCCT
>CAYXEE010000193.1:0-5185 GCA_964463935.1 uncultured Chitinophagaceae bacterium
CCATCACTTTGTGATCTGCGAGAAAATTTATTTGTGAGTTTTTCGAGATGCCCTTGAGGTATATGTTTTACCCTTTAACAATTGTTTTAAATCCGCCGTATGCCATTCGTTTCATATCAAACGGCATTGGAATATTTTGCTGAGTATCCATGAGCGGATCCTGCATAACTTTTTTGTTTACTTTGTCTCTATGCGCGCGCGATTTGTAAACAATAAATGAAAAGATTATGATTTCGTTTTTCTTTGCCTTCACGGTCTGAGGAAATGTTATTCCTGAAAAAGTTTGATTCAAATCGTCGCCGACACATTCAAAATATTCCAGCGCGCCGTGCTTCTTCCAAACTTTTTTACCTATTTGTGCAAACCGAAGATATTCTTTCAATTTATTTTTCGGCACGGGTATTACAAAACCATCAACATATGCTCCCATTGTTTTTCCTTTCTATTAAGATTGATTATTTTTGTTTTTCAAGAACTTCACTTACTATTTTGCTCTCTGCCGCTTTCTGCACATCTTCAGGAAAATCCGACATATCAAAAATTTGTCTAATTTCTATTGTATCGCCATCCGCAGCCGGAACGCGCTTTGCCCATTCAACAGCTTCTTCTTTGCTGTTGAACTGCACAATCCAATATCCGCCAAAAACTTCCTTTGTCTCAATAAATGGTCCGTCGGTAACGCTTGGCTTCCCGTTTTTAAAGGAAACACGCGCCCCTTTTTCAATCGGATGAAGACCATCGAGCGCAATAAGGTGTCCCCCTTTTGCAAGCTCTTCGTTGTATTTCATCATTTTTTCAACCGCATCTGCAGGCGGAGCGAAATCTGAAGGCAGACGGTTTTCTTTTCCGCCTTGATAAACGGCGGGAATCATAACCATTATAAATCTCATTGGAGTATCTCCTTGTATCAATTATTAAAAAGTTTATTAATAGTTGCACTAATAGTCGAATGACAGATAAAAATTTCGGCAACATTTTTAATAGAGCAAATCAAGAGCGCGTCGTAATCTCCTGCATCAATCGGCAAACGATAATTCTGCGTTTTTTAATGCGGCGCGAAGCAAGACAATTGCATTCTTTCCAATTCCGTGAAGTTCAGCAATTTGTTTCTCGCTGAATTTAGATAATTGTTTCAAATTGTTAATCTTTGCATTGGCAAGCGCACGCTGCGCCGGTTTAGCAAGGTTCTTCGGAAGTTCAATTTTTTTTCGGCGAAGTTTTCTTCGGTGAAAAATTTATGCTGTTCTTCAATTCAATTTCTGCAAGCCGCGTGAGAATTATTTTTTTTAACAATTTTTGCGGAATAGGTTTTTCCGGCGTAAACTGCGCTGTGCCTGCCGATGCTTTGTACGAAATCAGTTCTTTTTCAAACTGCACTATTACCGACTTGCTGCACGGAAAAATACTACAATGATTTTTGAACGCCGCATAACCGAAAAACATTGTCGGGTAAAAAAACATCGGCATTCCGTAGCTTATTTTTTCTGTAACGCCGGGAACAAGTTTTTTAACAAGCGCGCGGATTTTTTCCAGTTCTATGCGAAAATTTTTTGGCTGAGCGGACAAATATTCTTCTATCGAGAAGTATTTTTTCATGAATTTTTTTTAAACCGCTATAATTGATTATGCTGTTTTTAAAGGGTAAAATATTCTCATTTTTGAAATAATTGATTAGTCCAAAAGTAGAGAATTGAGTTTGCGATGCCCTCGCTGTATGTAAATGTGCTGTAATTAGCAGAAATGAATGATAAATTTCAACTTAAATTTTTCAATAGATATTTACTGATGGTATGAAGAAAAAATAATCGCTTTTCGTTGTAAGATTGCATACTAATTTTGGCGCAATGTTTTTTTCATGTCCGCAGCTATCGCTGAATCTCTTGCCTGCACAGCGGGAATTTGGATTGTTAGAAAAGGGAGGTGGAAAGAAGTAAAAGGGGCGTGGTTTCGTTGTTATTCTTATTCCCAAATAGAATTTGGGAATAAGAATATTTTTTACGTCCTTGCGCGAGATAATAATAATTTTATATCGGCAGTATTTCTTTTTTTCTTAAGACTCCGGCGCAAATAAGTGTAATAAGCAAGCCGACCGGAAATATTTCCATCAGCGTCATACCGAAACGGAAAAGAATATTCTCATACATCGCTTTCATATTTTCCATCTCTTTTTTTGCCGCGTCAATTTTTTCCTGCGAAGCGACAACGGCAATTAAAATTCCGACTTGAAATGCTTTGCCGAAAGAAATTACGCCGCCGCGCTGATTATCTCTGAACGATTTTATTCCAAAAAAGATGAGCGACAAGGCGAGAATCATTGTAGCAAAGCCGATTATTACGCTGTTCTCGCTTGTAATAACATTGTTCATATACAATGGATGAGTAATAAAAAACATTGCCGCACAAATACCGCCGGAAATTGTTCCGTACGCCAATACTACTTTACGCATAAGTTCCTCCTTTTTTTCTCGTAAAATACTAAATCCTGCAGGCAAAACGCATCAGCTGAAAGTATGATTTTTATTGTATCACTGATGTTTCGCATTGAGTGAATGATTAGCCGCGACCTTTAGGTCGTGGGAAAAAAATATCGCAAAGTGAACGGGCTTTAGCCCTGAATTCTAAATGCTTTATGGACTAAAGTCCAACTATTTTTGTACTGTACCCCGACCTGAAGGTCGGAGCTATTCAGGAATACAGTTGCGTAACATGAGTGAATCATACAAAAATTTAAGGCAAAAGTCGTAATTCTTTGGCGCGTTGAATTGCCTGCGTCCGCCTCTTTGCATTGAGTTTTGAATAGAGATTCGATGTATGAGTTTTAATCGTGCTTATGGAGACAAATAATTTATCGGCAATTTCCTGCGTGGAATGTCCTTCGGCAATTGATTGCAGCGCTTCGTATTCGCGCTTGCTTATTCCGAGCCGTTCAAGCGCGCCGGTATCAACTTTAAAATCGGCGTTAATGGTAATAATTTTTGTTCGCGTCAATTTTCTTCCCGCCCATATTCCGACCGATGTAAACAAAAGAGCAAGAAAGCCGATATAAAATTCTACGGAAAGTTCGCGCGCAAAGAAACGATACTCCGCAAATTTTAACAACCCTGTTAACATTGCTAATACCGCGCCGTATTTAAAAATTGTTTGCAGCATGAAAGGAAAATAAGATGCAAGAGTAAAACGATTCTTACCCGGCAAAACATCTTGTTGCAATTGCGCCGAAAATATTCTGAACTTTTTCAGCGCGAATGATAATGATTTTAGAATTTTTGCTACCGTTTTTTGGGCGTTTGATTCAGCACAAGCCAATAAAATCCGACATTCTTAATTGCTTCGGCAAATTTTTCAAAATCATCCGGTTTTACAACGTAGCCGTTCATGCCAAGATTTTGTCCATCAACAATATCTTTTTCTTCGCGCGAAGTTGTAAGCATAACAACGGGAATATTTTTTGTTCGTTCATCCGCCCGAATTTCGCGCAAAACTTCTAATCCGCTTTTTTTCGGAAGTTTAAGATCGAGAAAAATAACTTTAGGAGTATTTTCAATTCCACGATCTTCATACGCGCCTTTCGAAAAAATAAAATCTGTCGCTTCCTCGCCGCTTTTTACCCAGCGGTAATTTTCGTCAAGGTTGTGCATTCGTAATGCGCGCGAAACAAGTTCTGCGTGATGAGGATTATCCTCAACAAGAAGAATATTTACCGGTTGACCTGACATTGCGTTCTCCTTTTTGGAAATATAAAAATAGTATTACAATTATTCTGTGGGTAAAGAAAAATAAAACGTTGCTCCTTTTCCTATTTCTCCTTCCGCCCATACATCTCCATGGTGCCGATGTATTACTCTGCGAACAATAGAAAGTCCGATACCCGCTCCTTCATACTCGTCTTCGGCATGCAAACGGGAAAATACGCCGAACAATTTTTGAGAATCATTCATATCAAATCCGGCGCCGGTATCTTTTACAAAATACACATTCTTATTGTTTTCCGTATATCCGCCGACTTTAATTGTATGTTCTCCCTGCGCTAAAGTAAACTTCATTGCGTTAGAAAGCAAGTTTACCCAAACCTGACGCAGCAAAATTTTATCTCCCCGCGCGTTTGGTAAATGGGAAATTGTAACTGCTATATTTTGTTTTATTTCCGGCGATGTAATGTCGTTAAAAGTTTCTTGCGCAAGCGACGTCATATCTATTGCTGTAACATCTAACGCTTTTTTATTTGTTTTGGAAAGCATTAACAGCGCGGAAACAAGATGCTGCATACGCTGAGTATTTGTTTTAATTACGGCAATAAGTCTTTTTCCTTCGCCGTCAAGTTTTTCGCCGAGATGTTCCGCAAGAAATTGAGTGAAACTGTTGATGGTGAGAAGCGGCGCTTTAAGATCGTGAGAAACAGAATAACTGAAGGATTCAAGTTCTCTGTTGGTGTTTTCTAACTGCATTGTCCGCTCAATAACGCGGCGTTCTAATTCTTCATTCAGTTTTCTCACTTCTTCTTGCGAATGTTTCATAGCTTCTTCTGCGGCAACGCGCTCGGTAATATTCCGCGCAACCGCCTGAAATCCGATAATTTGCTCATTTTCTATTAACGGTTGAACATTTTGACCAAGCCAAAATTGTTTTCCATCTTTACTGATTGCGGGAAATTCTAAATAGGAACTGTACTGACCGTGGAAAAATTGTGTTGCGTAAAATTGGCGCGCCTTATTGCGAAAATCAGGATGAAACAATTCTAAATAATGTTTCCCCGTAAACTCTTCTTCTGTATATCCGAAAATGCGAAAACTTGCCGGATTAACGTAGATAAAACGTCCTTCGCCGTCTGTTCTGTAGATAATATCTGCGGCATTTTCAACAAAACGGCGGTACTTTTCTTCGCTCTCGCGCAGTTTTTCATATAACGTTTGAAGATCGGTAATTTCTTGCTGCATCGCTTAATGCTTGAGTAATTGAACGCGCGTTGAATTATGGAAATGTAAACAAGTTGCAAGATTTTAGCAACACAGCAGATTTCAGAAAACGATTTCATAACTACCGTACTTTTTGAATACTTAACTGAAGTTACACAAAATCAAAAAATGCTTCGACTCGGCACAAAAAATTACGGCCATCCTGTGCAAATCCTTCGTTTTTTGAAGGATGCCTGCCTGCGTGCCAAACACTTTGGCAGGCAGGCGCCTCC
>CAYXEE010000194.1:0-5165 GCA_964463935.1 uncultured Chitinophagaceae bacterium
CGCTTTTTATTCCTATTGAAACAATAAATGATTTCCAAACGCTGTTCCAAATTCCATAATTCAGTTCGGGAATTTTTGCGGCATCAACGCCGCCAATAATAAGAATGGATTTTTTGCCGAATAACTTTGAAAAAATAATAAGTATAGAAGAATACACCGAAGCGAACCAAGAAAATGTTATTTCAGCGGAAAAAATTGCAGCAGCATATTTGAAAAAAGTAAAAATTCCAAAGGAAGTAATTTTTTTTACAGTAAATTGAGATTGAAGAAGTTGATAATCTGTATCAATAAATGGGGCGTTAAAAGTAGAAGTGAAAAGTATTTTAATATTGTTGTTCATCAAACAATGAACTGATTACAACAAAAAACTTAACGTAAATGTATGCCCTGTTCCGAGCGTATTGGAAAAGGGAAGAAAGGAATAATCCAATACAACAATTCCGTAACGTATTCCTAAACCTGTAGTAAAATATCTTGATTCGTATCCGGTCATAATTCCTGCGCGCAGCATGGCAAAATCTTGATAGCTGAATTGAGTTCCAAAATGTACGTGCGAAGTATTATCGTCGAAAGTTTTCACAAATTCTGCGTTTACAATAGCCGTAACCGTTTCCAATCCATTGTACAAATAGCTGCCTCCGCATCGCAACGTAGTCGGAAGTTTTGATTGTTCCGAACGAAGTTTATTCATAGTACCAATATTTAACAGAGAAGCGCCGAACGAGAGATGTTGGTTAAATGTATACACAGAACCTAGATCAAAACCGTAACCCGATGCTTCATCAATAAAAATTTTTTCATAGAGAAATTTTGCGGTAATTCCAGCGCTTAAATTTTCTGCTATCATTGCGCCTGCCGAAATTCCGGCAGAAAAATTTTCTGCCGCAAATGTTCCTTCTGCGCTGCCCGGCAATGTACGAATTTCAATGTTGCTGATATTTGTTGAGTTTAAATGAACGGCGGCAGTTACTGCGCTTCCTGTTATTATTGCGCTGAGAAAATTTGTTTTTGTATCTTCTATCCACGATTTGTTTGAAAACGAAATTTGATTTTTTTGCGAAAAGGGAAGCGCCGCTGGATTGTAAACAAATCCGCCGTTTTCATGCTGAAAAACGGAATATGTTTCCCCCTGAGCTAGTAAAGCAGCCGCTGCTCCGGTCTTTAAAAATGGAAGCCCGCTTGTTATGTTTTGTGCAAAAGTAAATCCCGATAAAAAAATCAAGGACAAAAATATATTTAAATATTTCATAACGTTGCTGAAATTGAAATAATGTGCATTGTAAATACGCCGTACGGCTCAATAACCATTGCATAATGTAACGACGGTTCAAACATATATGATGAAAATTTTGTAGAAAAACCAAACGAAGGATGTAATTTTTTCCCCTCTTTAACATCCCAGCCGTCTATACCGCCTCGAATTGTAAATTGTTCAACAACATTATATTCTGCTCCAACTCGCGCGATAGTTGTGCGTTGATTGCTTGATTGAATTTCAGCGGAAAATAAACCGCTGTTATTTGGAAGAAGATATGAAATTCCCAAAGTTTTTAACAGTGGAAATTTTTCTGCGGTTGAATTGCCGAGTTCTTCATATAAACCGGAAGTGTCCCATTTATATTTCGAAAGTAAATCTTTTACCGTTGCGGCAATTGTTATTCGGTCGCTCAATTGATACAGAACTCCGAAATCAGCGCCAAAATTAATTGCCGAAAGTTTTTCAAATAATGAGTAATAATAAATTTTGGAATTTAAACCGAAAGAAAATTTTTTAATCCGCAGCGCAAAAGCAAAAGAAAATTGATTTTCTGAGGTAGAGTAATTTTCTGTATGAAATCCGTCATTATCTCTGCCGTCAATTTTTGTTACGCCTGAATTTATTACGCCGATGGCGAAACCGGCATTTGTATCTAACGGCTGAGAATATAACAATACGTTATGATGACGATCGAGTGTAAGCATACCGTATGAAAGTGAAACGATGCGTTCTTTTTGCAGGGAAGCAAATGCGGCATTGTAATAAACCGGAATTTCCCCAATTTTTACCGAAGACAAAGCGTTTCCCATTCCCATGCCGCGCGCGCCGAAACCAATGCGCGAAAACGTTCCGGCGGTTCCGGAAAGCTGCGCGCTTACTGATTCCGCGAACAATAAAAAAATAAAAAATATTTTTGCTTTATTGAATAACAAGAATTTTTCCCCAGATTGGTTCATTGTTATTTATTACAATTTGATAAAAATAAACGCCGTTCGTAACAATCCTGCCGTCGTCTGTTCTGCCGTCCCAAATTTCATCAAATTCATCGCGTCCGTTTCTATAAGCGCGCTGAATAACAGTACGAACTAAATTCATTCCGAAATCGAAAATTCGCACCGTTACATCGGAAGCAAAATAATTTTTTACAGAATAATGAATTCGCACAACTTCATCGTCCGGCGCAAAGGGATTAGGATACGCATAGGAATCCGTTTGCTGCGCCAATGGCTGTGATGCTCGCAGAACAGTCCACGTTGAACCAAAAAGAGTTGTTGAATTGTCTAACGTCCATACAGTTCCATCAATTCCACCGAACCAAATTGTGTCGCCTTTAACGGCTGTTGAATAAAATTTTCGATGAGCGTACCGCTGCATATTTTTTGAGTCGTAAATTGTTCCGGCTTGCAGCCACGAAACGCCGAAATCACTTGAACGGAAAATTCCATTATCAGACACCGTATAAACAATATTTTCTTTGAAAGCAAAATTATGAGCAAATTCTCCGCTCAGGGTTTGCTTCCAATTTTCGCCGCCGTCTTCAGAAAAACAAACAGCGCGTTTTTCCGATTGGTCTGTAGGGTTTGTTCCAGCCCAAATAATATTTTTTGCGCCGTTCGAAAGTTTTCCAATCGCTACAACAAAATTTCCGGCAATTGCGTTAATTTGATTTTTTGAAGATAATTTTTTCCACGATTTCCCGCCGTCTGTTGTTTTATTTATTCCGCCGGCAGTTCCAATCCAAATTATCGAATCTGTTTCCGCAAGAACAGAAAATGCTCTGTGATTAAGATTATTTTGCAAACCCAACGTTCCGCCGGAAGGAGACATATCAAATTTCAACGTATCAGTCGGCGAAATTGAATTGAGATTATCCGGCGGAATAATAACAATTTCCCAAGTCTTTCCTTTATCGGTAGATTTTCGCGCCATGCCGGCAAAAGAAGTTATCCATACTGCATTTTTAGTTACGGCAATGTCATACGTAATGTTGTTTATTGCAGTCGTAATTCCCAGCGCGCGAATTGTGCTGAACGAATTGTAATCCAAAGTTTTTACATTGTAATTATCCAAAGGTTGCGGAAAAACCTGCCATGTTTCACCGCCATCGGATGAATAACGAATTCCGCTTCCTTCAGGCAAATATTTATCATCTTTTTTTACAGAGTGAGCAGTTGCGACCCAGATTTCTTTTCCTCGTGTTGCGATTGCCGAAACATCCTCTTCGCCAAATTCTGCCGATTTAAAATAATTTTTCCAAGTTTTTCCGCCATCTATTGAACGGCTTAAACCTTTGCCGGTTCCAAGCCAAATTGTGTCGTTACTAATTACAATATCTGTAACGCTGTTGCTGAGCGGAGGAGCGTAGTTTGTTGAATTCTGGCTTGCATCAATTTTAAAGGAATTTTCGTTGAGAAATTGTGAAACTAATTTTTGATGAAAAACAAAAAATGTAAGCGATAGCATTAGAAGATGAAAGAAAGTTTTCATTTTAGATAAACTCTCTTTCTAATAATATTTGAAAATGAACCGGAAAAATCTTTTGCATAAAATTCAAAATCGCGGTATTTATTTCTTGGTTCAGATGGATTCACAGAATTGAAAAGAGGAATTTCTAAAGTATAGCGTCCATCGTTCGCAATGCTGTCGCCGCTCGGAATTCCAAAAAATTGATTTTTCTTTCCACCATCATCATACAAATCAAAAATTCCTGCTGATGACGAGTCCGCTCTGTATGATTGTAATCGGACATATTCAATATCCGCTAATCCCTGCGAATCTTTAACTGAAATAGATACGCGAATTAAATTTGGCGCGCTTCCCGTTGGAACTGTAACAGTATCTAAACAAAATAAATTAAATAATTCCGGCGGATTATTTTTTGTTTTTACAATTATGGGGACTGTAATGTTATTGCTTGTGAAATTTTCCGAACTATATGCTTGAAATTGTACTTGATAGCCGCCGGGAATATCTTTAGGAAATTTTAGCGCAACGGAAGCGGTAAATTTCCCCGAAGTAACTTCTGATAAAGTTCCTTGCTTGAATAACGTATTTTTTGGAGTGAAAATTTTATATACAACCGATGTGTTAGTTCCGCCGTTTACAGTTACAGAAATTGCAATTGTGGTATCAATTGTATTACCGATTGTAAAAATATTTTCAAAATTTAATATTTGCGGAGAAACAGCGTACTGTATAATACTAGGCGGGCTTCCTGCATCTATAATGCTATCGCTTTGCAAGGCGCAGCCGTAAAAAAGCGAAGCAAATAAAAAAATGATACTAAGTAATATTTTCATAATCAAAAAAAAACCGAGGACAGTTACCCTCGGTTATGAGAACAACAGCCTGCAACAATTCCGTTTGAAATTTATTTGTATAACTCTAAAACTGTATCAAACAATGCTATGGCAGACCGTTTTTGTTATTGATTCTGTTAAATGATACAGAAAATTCTATGGAAAGTCAATCGAAGCGAATGTTTCCTTCTTAGAAAAAGAGCGAAAATGGCGTTGTAGAAAAGCTGAGTAAAAATATTATAAATGTCAGCCAGCCGATTGATTTTCTTGTTTCATCTAATTCTTCTGCATCGTCAATTTTTGGATGATCTAATCGAACAATAAATAACAAGAGAGCCGCCCACAATAACCATCCGCTCCAGCCAAAACTAAGATGAAAATTAAAGAATTCGCCAAGTCCTGCAATTCCAATAAATAAAAGTATTGCCCAAAAAATTCGCGCAATAATTTTGTGTTTTTCGCCAAACATTGAATACGAAATATGTCCGCCGTCTAATTGGCCGACCGGAATTAAATTCATTGCCGTAATAAATAAGCCGAACCATCCTGCAAGTAAATATGGATAATGATACATTTCGCTCATCGGCGGAATAAAATCTGTTCGCGAA
>CAYXEE010000195.1:0-1615 GCA_964463935.1 uncultured Chitinophagaceae bacterium
TTGCGGCTTGGCGTCTCTGCGAGAAAATTTATTTGTGAGTTTTTCGAGATGCCCTAATAATTCATTTTAGTTTTTGTTTACTTGGCAATTGTAATTCTTCTAATTTTCTATACAGCGTAGAAAGACTCAATCCCAATTCTTTTGCGGCTTCTTCTTTTTCGTAGGCGTACTCTTTTAATTTCGATTCAATATATTGACGTTCAAAATTCCGAATTGCATCTTTCAACGATAATCCTGTTGAAATTCCCGATGCAACGGCAGGATTGACAAGCCGCTGCAAATCTTCGGGAAGATGTTGAATATCAAGATATTCGCCGTCGCAGAAAATCATTGCGCGCTCTACAACATTTTGCAGTTCGCGCACCTGCCCTTTCCATTGATGGCGCACAAGCGCATTCATTGCGTTGTTGGTAATTCCTTTTACATTTTTTCCCATTTGATTGCGAAGATTTGCAATAAACGTATTTACGAGAAGCGGAATATCGTCTATACGCTCGCTTAAATCCGGCAGATGAATTTCAACAACGTTTAAACGGTAAAACAAATCTTCGCGGAATTTTCCTTTCGTAATTTCTTCGCGCAAATTTCTATTGGTTGCGGCAATAATTCTCACATCAATCGAAATTAAATCGTTGCTTCCCACCGGCTGAATTTCTCTTTGTTCAATGGCGCGAAGAAGTTTTACCTGCATGTGATACGGCATTTCGCTTATTTCATCAAGAAACAACGTACCGCCGTTTGCAACTTTAAACACGCCGTCTTTATCCGAAACTGCGCCGGTAAACGAACCTTTTTTATGTCCGAACAATTCGCTTTCAAAAAGCGTTTCTACAATTGCGCCGCAGTTAATAGCAATAAACCGTTTATTTTTTCTGCTGCTGCTGAAATGAATTGCGCGCGCAACAAGTTCTTTTCCTGTTCCGCTGCTTCCGGTTATCAGCACAGTTCCTTCGCTATTTGATACTTTTTCAATAGTATCGAATACGCGCTTCATTGCGTCGCTTTTTCCGATGATGTTATGATAATCGTACTTACGGTTAACTTCCTGACGAAGCAGAGTATTTTCAAGAATTACATTTTTATATTCAAATAATTTTTTAACGCGAAACAGCAAATCATCAAACTCAATCGGCTTTAGAATATAATCATACGCTCCCTTGCGAAGCGCGCCGACTGCTGTTTCCACAGAAGCGTACGCTGTAATTATAATTACAAAGGTTTGCGGAAATCGCTCCGTTATTTTTTCCAACAACTCTATTCCGCGCATCATCGGCATTTCAATATCTGAAATAACAAGATCGTACGATACATTCGATAATTTATCGAACGCAATGGAGCCGTTTTCCGCTTTATCTACTTTGTAGCCCTCTTTTTCTAAAATAATTGCTATTGAATCGCGGATAATTTCTTCATCATCCACAACTAAAATCCGTTCAGCCATGATGTGTGCCTTTCATCGGTAATGATATTACAAAAGTTGTCCCTTTTCCCAATTCGCTTTCAACGTGAATATCGCCGCCGAAATTTTTTATTATGCCAAGACTCACCCACAACCCAAGTCCTGTTCCTTTGCCCGCCTCTTTTGTTGTAAAGAACGGATCGAAAATTTTTCCTA
>CAYXEE010000195.1:1625-5161 GCA_964463935.1 uncultured Chitinophagaceae bacterium
GATGTTCGGGAATTCCGGTTCCCGTATCGAACATCAGCACTTCAACTTTATCGCCGGATTGAAGCGTTTTTACCGAAATTACCGCTTTCTGTCCCTGGCAAGCATCTACGCCGTTCATTAAAATATTTATGAACACTTGAACAAGCTGGTCTGCAACAACATTTACTTCCGGCAGATTTTCGCCGAATGAAATTTCAAATTTAATTTCGCGTACTTTTTTTCCGTACTGAACAATATTCAACGCATCTTTTACAACGCTGTTAATATCCACGCTTTGCACAACATAACCGGAAGGACGGGAAAAATCTACCAGCTCTCGAATAATTTTATTGATGCGATTGATTTGATTTTTTACCAATTCAAGTTTGTCGCTGATAAATTCATCCTTTGTCGTGCGTTGAATAATTTGCACAAGCGATGAAATTGATGTCAGCGGATTTCCAACTTCGTGCGCAATTCCCGCCGCCAGCGTGCCGAATGTTTCCATTTTCTGAGAGCGAACTAATTGCTGTTCAAGCATTTTTTGTTCGGTAATATCTCTATGCGCGCCGAGAAATCCAATCACTTCCTGATTTTCATCTATGATCGGAGAAATTACCACTTCGGAATAAAATAGCTCTCCGTTTTTCCGTTTGTTTTGTACCTGCCCTATCCACTGTTCGCCGGTAAGAATTTTATCCCACACTTTCCGCCAAAATGCTTTGGAATGTTTTCCGCTGTTCAAGATGTTCGGATTTTTTCCATATAGTTCATCGCGCGTATAGCCGCTTACTTTTTCGTACGCGGGATTAACATAAATTATTTTTCCCGTAGAATTGGTAATCTGAATCGGATTCACCGTTCTATGCATTACTTCCGAAAAACGAAGAAGATCAATTTCTTTTGTGTATTGTTCGGTTACATCTTTTAATTGAAGCAAAAAATTACTGCTCTGCGAATCAAACGAAAATTTTTTTACCGTAATTTCTACAAACGGAGTGTCATCGGGAGTGAACGTAAAGCGCGTGCGGAAGGAACGAAATTCTTGCATCATTGCTTCATTCAACACTTTGCTCCCTTCTTCGGAAAGAAAAGAATGAATGGAAGTTGTATCAAATTTTAACCCGCGAATTTTTTCTTTCGAGTTTGCATTACAAACCAGAATTTTTCCATCTGTATTAACGATGAAAGCATAATCCGGCAGACTATGAAAAACTTGATGATAAAATTCTATTGGAAATGTCATAAGTTATTTTCTCAAACTTGAGAAAAATACGCATAATTCTTTGAGAATTCAATAAATAAAAAGGGTTGTTCACATTGCGAACAACCCTTTTTTGTATCAAATTTCAACATTATTGTATTTTGCAATAGAACTGGAGTCAACTTTCTCTTAGGGACAAGTTTTTGTGGACTCCATCCAAAATATTTTTTTTATTTTACCAGCGTAAAATGTTTTGTAGCAGAAAATTTTCCGGCACGCAGAGTGTAATAATATATACCGCTGCTTAATTGCGACGCATTAAATTGTTGTGAATATCTTCCTGCTTCTCTAAATTCATTCACCACCGTTGCAACCTGTTTGCCTAGCATATCAAATACTTCTATGCTCACATTTGCATCTTCCGGCAGTTCATATTGTATTATTGTTGTTGGGTTAAATGGATTCGGAAAGTTTTGAAGTAAAGAAAATTCTGTTGGAGTTTTTGCTATGTTACGTTTTAGCATATCTCTGCTGTAATTCATTTTCACTTCTTCGGAATATACCGAATACTTGTTTTGACTATCTTTTGCTTTTATTCTATACTTTACACTGTCGCTTCCCCATCCTGCCGTTGTCATTTGTTCATCTATAAATTGCGTTGACGTGCCGCTTAAAGTTGCAATTGTTTGCCATGCCGACCAATTGTACGGATAAACGGTTGTATTTTTTCTGCTTCGCTCTACAATTATATTCCCACCTGAAATTACATCCGGCTCACCCATTGCAGCCCATGTAAGTTTTGGATTTGGTTCTCCATAGCCGGTGTAAATTTCCAATTTAGTATCTTGCGGTTTGGATGGCGATGCCGCTTCTGGATTTTTGATATGAATGTTTACTGTGTACACTCCATTGCTGACTCCGGTAATTTCAAATCCAACTTTTGTTGCATTATTGTAAATATCGGCGCTTGGGTTGCTAGCAGGACTAAAAACCGAATTGTTGCTTAAATCAAATTGATCTTTTCCTGTTCCGGTAAATACCGTCGGATTTCCATTCTCACCCGCTTTTACAACTACGCCGTTTATTAGTTGATAGTGAATTACATCATTACCATATCCTGCTCCTGCCGTGTACCATGGTATTCTTACTCTACGACTATATCCTGAGCTTTTATTGGATGTTCCTCTTTGAAATACCGGTATATTTCCCGTACCCCCATAAATATTTGGAAGCATATACGGAACACTCCAATTATATTTTCCTTCCGCGGAGTTTACAAAAACTGATCCTCCAATATCTCCTGTTTGATGCAATACAAAAATTCCTTTTGCGTTTGTATTATTATCTGGAACATCAAATTGCGAAATGCGCTGGTGATTTTCTAATATAAAATATTCATTTGCACCGCCGCCCGGCACTTTAATTCTATACGCAATGCCTGTTGTTACAAAATCTGGAAGTGTTATTGTTACAGTTGTTGGCGAAGAATAACTTGCCGGATCAATTGTATTAAAATTCATCCAGCCAAGTTTGTAGCGTTCGTATGCATTGATACATCCACTCGAAGTACCCCAGCCATCTAGCAAAGCCCATCCACCCGAAGGACTATGATGATTATTGCCTCCAAAAAACCAATGTGCAAGTTCGTGCTGCATTCCCCGATATACCCACCATGTTCCTTGATAGCCATTTATAATTGTAACACCTGAACCAGGTTCTCCAAATCCTTGGTAACCTGTTTGCACTGTTTTTGAACCACTTTCAACTGTAAACGGATAATTATTTGCACCGCCATCAAGTGCACCTATACCGCTCCATAAACCAAGATTTGGATTCATATTTCTCCAAACGACAAAAATCATATCAATATTACCATCCGGTGCATAAGAATGATTATATTCACCATTATATGTCCAGTTATCAAATTCTCCATAGTTTACTTGAGCATCTGCTGTTTGTATTGCAACCTTGTTCATTGTGTACATAGAACGATATCCGTTGTCAAAATACCATTGCATTGTTTGCGGCATTGTTATTGAAACTGCTTTACCTATTACTTTAAATTGATCAATTGACATCTTATTAAAAAAATCTGTCATACTGCCGCTTGTTGCATTATTTGACCATGTTTCATCAATAGTTCCAGCCATAAAACTTGGCGCTTGTCCTTTTACCCAATTAATGTTATTTACCTCGGTATTATCATCAGTAAATTGAGCATAAATGATAAGCACCTTAAATAATCCTGTTGAAGGTCTATATCTTCCGCCAAGTTGAGACGATGAAGTTGTTGTCCCTTGCATACCGCAAAATTCATCCGGCAATGCAGAAAACACATTTGAAAAAAATATTA
>CAYXEE010000196.1:0-649 GCA_964463935.1 uncultured Chitinophagaceae bacterium
TCTTGCAGATAAATATTTGTACTTGCCTGCATTGCGTTATGCTTGCGCAAATATTTGCGTTCAATAGTAAATTTTTGTTTATCTGCGTACGGTACAACCCAGCCGCTAAAATAGACTGAAATTCCACTAATAAGAAGGGCGACAAAAAGAATCGGCGTCATATATCGGTAAATGCTCATTCCGCCTGCTTTCATTGCCGTTAATTCGTTGTTTGCAGAATATTTTCCCGTTGTGAATAAACTTGAAAGCAATATGGCAACCGGTGTCATCAATTTTATAATTTCAGGGATGAAAACAATGTAATATTGAATAATTACGTCGGTTGGTACATCGTTATCCAAAAAATCATCTAAATTTTCCATTAAATCTATAATAACAAATATCAGCGTGAACGCAATTAGTCCGAACAGCGCGCTTAATAAAAATTGACGAAGTATGTAACGATCTAATAATTTCATACGCGCGGTTTAATAAAACGTTTTGGAATAAATCGCCTCCACCAATCGAAATTCAGTTCAACAGTTTCTTTTGCAATTCTGTATGTTAAAAATAATCCCAGCGCGCCAATTGCTATGTTTGCCATCCACATTCCAATCCATGGATGGATAATTTCTCTATCCGCTAATTTTTCTCCGCCGATAAGCGAAGC
>CAYXEE010000196.1:659-5111 GCA_964463935.1 uncultured Chitinophagaceae bacterium
CCAATAGAGAAGAAAAATTCCTAAACTGAGCGAAGCGGCAATTCCGAATCCGCCGCGCCGCGCCATTACGCCGAGCGGCGCTCCGACAAGAATAAAAACTAAACACGCTACCGGTATAGAATATTTTTTATCTATTTCTACTTGATATTCACGCTGCTGTTTACGGTGATATTCAATGTTTGAAATTTCTCCGTCAAGGTTGTTTCGGTAAAACATTAATTGACTGCTGATGGAAGTATATTGCTCGAACACGCGCCAAACTTCCGCAGAGCCGCTGCCGGCAGGGACCGAGCCGAGCAATAATTTATCTACAAAACCGGAATTGATTGTGTTTATTCTTCTTAAAACATTTTGCGCAATTCCTTCCAAACTGTCCACCATATACCGCATTTCGCCTGAGCTCATTTCGCGGTCTCCGCGCGAGCCGGTGCCGATTGCAGAGCGTTCAAAATCAAATCCTTCAGCTTTAGTGGAAATTCGCTGCCGATGAAATTTTATTTTTCTATAAACATTCGGCTGCGAATATTTTATCTCGTGAATTTCTCCTTCATATAAATCCATTATCAATTTTCTGTAATCTTCGGAAAAAGAAATGTTGCCGCGTTTGGCTGTTACTAAAGTATGTTTGCTCGGGTCGGCGTAATTGTAAATGGTAATTCCTTCAAGTTCGTTCGACTGTTCGTATGTTTTTTTTACCATCATACTTATTCCCGGCATATCTTGATTAAATAATCCGGGAATCAAAGTCAGAGTCGGTTTTTTTTTGCGAATATCGAGCGTCAACATTTTTGAGCGATGATTTGCTTCGGGCAGAACTTTGTTGTTAAACTCAATCATTAAAAATGTAACAATACCTGCGGCAATTAAAACAGGAAACATCATTCTATATAAACTCATTCCGCCTGCTTTAATTGCGGTAATTTCGTTTGTAGCAGCCAGCCCGCCAAATGCCATTAGTGTTGCCACAAGAACCGCCATTGGCACGGCAAGTACAACCATCCATGCAAGATTAAGAAGCATTAACTCCGTAATCACGGTTCCGCTTAATCCTTTCCCTACAAGCTGATCCATAAATTTCATTATGAATTGCAGAACGAAAAGAAACATTAAAATAAAAAACGAACCGAAAAACGGCGCAAAATGCTTCTGTAATATGTAACGCCAAATTATCATACAGGAATTCAAAAAGATATTGAACATAAGATACCGCACAATTGCATTGACAAGCAATTGTTATTTTTATTGTAACACTATTTTTTTATGGCACAATAAATTATTTTTCGTATATTTTTTGCGTTATTCACATTTCTATTCATAAGGAGGGCTTCCCATGAAGAAAGCAGTGAAAATTATCGCCTATGTTTTAGGCGGTCTGCTTATTGTTGTAATCGGATTAATTGGCTATTTGAAAGTAGCATTCCCTAAAGTTAATCCGCCGAAAAATCTTACCGTTTCCGCTGCGCCGGAAAAAATTGCGCGTGGAAAATATCTTGCCAATCATATTGTCGGCTGTATTGACTGCCATTCAACAAGAGATTGGACGAAATTTGCCGGACCTATTGTTCCCGGAACTGAAGGAAAGGGAGGAGAAAAGTTTGATCGTGAAACTGCGGGTGTACCCGGAATTTTTTTCTCGCGAAATATTACTCCTCACAATTTAAAAAATTGGACCGATGGCGAACTCTACAGAATGATTACCACAGGAGTAACAAAAGAAGGGAAAGCAATATTTCCGTTGATGCCGTATCTTTCGTACGGAAAAATGGACCCGGAAGATGTTGAAGCTGTAATTGCATACATACGAACACTGCCGGAAAAAGATGGCGACTACCCGGAATCTACATACGATTTTCCGTTAAACCTTATTGTGCCGACAATTCCCGAAGATCAAAAACCGATGAAACGCCCCGATGCTGAAGATACATTAAAGTACGGCGAATATCTTTTTACCATTGCAGCGTGCGCAGATTGTCATACTCCGATGGAAAAAGGAAAACCGATTGAAGGGAAACATCTTGCCGGTGGATTTGAATTTCGTTCTCCTTTAACAGGAGATATTGTTCGTTCGGCGAATATTACCCAAGACCATGAAACTGGAATTGGATTATGGACGGAAGAAATGTTTTTGACAAAATTTAAAACATATCGCGATTCATTGTGGCGTAATAAAGAAGTTAAGGCGGGAGAGTTTAATACTGCTATGCCATGGCTATTATTTGCCGGTATGGAAGATGGAGATATAAAAGCGATATATCGGTATTTGAAAACTGTTCCTCCTGTGGTTAACCGAGTAGAAAAATTTGCTGCAGCACATAAACAGTAGTAAAAAATATTGATTTGTGGTACATTAGCGGCGCTGAAAAGCGCCATTTTTATTTACAATAGGAATACGCATGAAAAAAATTCGCTTTGGAATTATTGGTTTTGGAGCGTTTGCTGAACGAGCAATACTTCCTGCAATTCGTGAAAGCCGCAACGCAGAAATTACTGCGATCCAAAAACGTTCTATTGAAGAAGCAAAGAAAAAAGCGTCGGAATATTCTGTTTCAGAATACTACGATTCGCCGGAAAAACTTGCCGCTTCTGAAAATGTTGATGCTGTATTTATCGTTTCGGCAAATTCAGCGCACTGCAACGAAACAATTATTGCAGCGAATGCAAAAAAACATGTATTAGTTGAAAAACCGATGGCGATAAATACTGCCGAAGCGCAGCAAATGATTGATGCGTGTAATAACAATAATGTTACTCTTATGGTCGGACACATGCTTCGGTTTTCCCCGTTGTTGAAAAGAATAAAACAAATTATCGAGTCCGGCGAACTTGGAGAAATTTCTTTTGCGCGCGCACAATTTGTGTACGATGTGCGAAATTCCAAACGGAATTGGGTTACGCAGCGGGAATTTGCCGGTGGCGGACCGCTGTTCGATATTGGCGTTCACTGTCTTGATGCAATTCGATTTGTACTCGACGATGAAGTTGTAGCCGTAAAACACTTAATGCGTCCTAAACCTTCTGCGGTAAATACAGAATTGACAAGTCTCCTTTCGCTTGAATTTTCTGACGGAGCGCTGGCTTCCATTCATACTTCGTACGAGCCGTCGTACCGTCAAAGTTATATTGAATTTATCGGAAGCAAAGGAACAATAAGCGCGTATAATTTTACGCCAAGCAATGTTGAAACTACTATAGAAGTTCGATTTGGAGACGGATTTCATTCCTATTCAACTCGTGTAGAAAAATTTTCTATTCCGAATCTTTATGTTTCTGAAATTGAACATTTTGCGGAATGTATTCTAACAAATACTCTCCCGATAATTTCAAATGACGGCGCATATCAAAATCAAAGAATTTTGGAGTTAGCGATTACTCATTTTTAATTAAAAACCTTAATTATTAAGGTTGCGGTTTCCGCTATTCATAAAATAACTTTCGCAAGTTCTCAATTTTTCGTAAATTGCTTCCGCATCAATAATAATTACTATTGTCAACATACAAGGCACAAAGGATGTCAGAGAAAAAAATTAAACGAATTGGAATTTTAACCGGCGGCGGCGATTGTCCCGGATTGAACGCTGTTATACGCGGCGTTGCAAAACCGGCTATGAATGATTACGGAATTACCGTTGTTGGTATTGAAGATGGATTTGAAGGATTTGTCGAAGGCAAAATGCGGGAAATTACGCGCGACGATATTACCGGAATTATTAACCAAGGCGGAACTATACTTGGTACTTCTAACAAAGGGGACCCATTCCACTATCCGACTGAAACGGTGAACGGAATTGAAATTGTAGATGCCGCACATCGTACATTAAAGCATTACAAAGGATGGGGACTTGATTGCTTAATTGCAATCGGCGGCGATGGCACAATGCACATTTCAAAAAAATTGGGCGAAATGGGAATGAATATTATCGGCGTTCCCAAAACAATTGATAATGATCTTGAAGCAACAGACCAAACATTCGGATTTGACACAGCGCTATCAATTGCTTCGGAAGCAATTGATAGACTGCACACAACAGCGTCGGCTCACCACAGAGTGATGGTACTTGAAGTGATGGGACGTTATGCCGGATGGATTGCGCTCGGCGCAGGACTTGCAGGCGGCGCAGATGTAATTTTGCTTCCTGAAATTCCATTTAAATGGGAATCAATAATTGAGCGTGTAATCCAACGCAGTACGCGCGGAAATCGTTACAGCATTATTTGCGTAGCAGAAGGAGCAAAAGCAGCGAACGAAGAGATTGTTATTCGCGAAAAAGATATAAAGAGAACTGACCCGGTTCGTTTCGGCGGAATTGGCGAACACATTGCGCGCAAAATTCAAGACGAAACAGGTCTTGAAACACGCACAACTGTTCTCGGTCACTTGCAACGCGGCGGCAGCCCGACTGCATTTGATAGAATTCTTGCTACGCGTTATGGCGTTCGCGCTGTTGAATTAGC
>CAYXEE010000197.1:0-5102 GCA_964463935.1 uncultured Chitinophagaceae bacterium
AACGCTCTCCACAAAAATTCTTTTTAAGAATCCATGGTGGACGTATAAGTTAGATGAATTTCAAATTCCCGATGGAATAAAAGGAGAATACAATTACGTATATACAAACGGTTCTACTATGGTTGTTCCGATTACAGATGACGGGAAAATAATTTTAGTAAATCAATACAGATATTTAGTCGACAAAGAAAGCATTGAATTTCCGTGCGGCGGCGTAAAAGATGGAAAAACATACGAAGAAATGGCAACAATTGAGTTAGAAGAAGAGACCGGCTATTATTCTAATGATTTACAATATGTCGGCGAATTCAATCCATTTAACGGCGTTACGAATGAAATGTGCAGAGTATATATTGCACGAAATTTGAAAAAGACAAAATCAATTCCCGACGCTACTGAAGAATTTGAAATTTTATTTAAATCGCCGAATGAAATTGATAATCTAATTTTTTCTAATGAAATTTGGGATGGAATGACGTTAGCGGCATGGATTCTTGCAAAAAATAAAATATAAAAATATGAAAACCATAATTTTTTTCTTTCTCTGTTTTACAGTTGTTATTGCAAAACCGAAAGTAAAATCACTGCCGCCGGTAAAAGTCGGCGCCGATGTTCTTTTTGAACAACGATTTGATTTAATAAAAAAAAAGCGCGTAGGTTTGGTAACAAATCACACTGCAATTCTTTCAAATGGCAAACATCTTGCGGATGCATTATTTGAAAATAAAAAAACTACGCTTGCCGCCTTGTTTGGACCCGAACACGGTATCCGCGGCGATTACGCAGACGGTAAAATGATAAGCGATTCTGTTGATGAAAAAACGGGAGTACAGATTCATTCGCTTTACGGAAAAATAAATAAACCGACTCCAGAAATGCTGAAAGGAATTGATGTTTTGCTTTTTGATATTCAAGATGTTGGAGCGCGATTTTATACATATATCAGCACAATGTTTTTGTGTATGGAAGCTGCTGCAGAAAATAATATTCATTTTGTTGTGTTAGACAGACCAAATCCGATTTCAGGCGAATATATTGCAGGACCAATTCGTGTAGATTCATTAAAAACATTTGTCAGCTGGGCGCCGATACCGATTGCTCACGGAATGACAATCGGCGAATTGGCGATTGCCGCAAATATTAACGGCTGGTTGAGCGATAAAATAAAAGCAAAACTTACCGTAGTTTTAATGGAACATTGGAAACGGGCAATGTATTACAATGAAACTAAACTAGAATGGATAAAACCTTCGCCAAATATGCGAGAGTTGAAAACTGCAATTGTTTATCCGGGAACGTGTTTAATTGAAGGAATCAATGTTTCAGAAGGACGGGGAACAGAAATGCCGTTTGAATATATCGGCGCGCCTTGGATTGACGGAAAAAAACTTGCGAAATATTTATCTGAACAAAACTTATCCGGCGTAAAATTTGAAGCTGTTGAATTTACGCCGCAAGAAATTCCCAACACAGCGTCTAATCCGAAATATAAAGAACAAAAGTGCCAAGGTATTTTTGTTAATGTTTCCGAACGAAAAAAATTTGATGCTGTAAAAACAGGGATTACAATTGTGTGGGCGATTCACAAACTATTTCCCGACTCATTAAAGTTCCGTGAGCGCGGCTTTGATCGTTTAGCAGGAACGCCTGTAATTCGGCAAATGATTTTAGACGGAAAAACACCGGCAGAAATTTTTACGACATTCAGCAGTGATAGCGAGATGTTTAGAAAAATCCGCCGAAAAGCGATTTTGTATGTTGACTGAAATTTTTACGAAGTTGTAAAAATAACATCCAAAGGTTTGGAATCTTCGGATTGTTACTACAAACTAAATAATTTAGAGATACAATGAAAACCTTAGCCCTAATTGCACACGACGGCAAAAAAGCAGATATGCTTTCTTTTGTTAATGACAATAAAAATAAAATTTCAAAATTTTCGATAATAGCAACAAAAACTACCGGAACTTTAATTAAAGAAAAAGTTGGTCTAAAAGTAAAATGTTTCCTGTCTGGTCCAATCGGCGGCGATGCAGAAATTGCTTCTCTTGTTGCAAAAGGGAAAGTTCATGCGGTTATTTTTATTACAGATCCGTTAAACGCTCATCCACACGACCCGGATATTCATACGCTAATGCGCGTCTGCAATGTGCACAATGTTCCTCTGGTGCTAAATATCGCAACGGCTCAATTGATGATTGGTAAGTTGTAACTATCAATTGCAAAAATTTACAATTTTTTTTTCAAACACATGCCCGGCAAAAAATAGTTTTTCAATATCTAATCATGGTTCACGTTTAACATGTAGGATATTTGTCAAGCAATTTGTATTCTCAAGCGATGCGAAAAATATTATTACTTATTATTGCTGTTTCTCCATTCTTATCGGCGCAAGATTCAACTGTCAATACTGTTGTCCGTAAACCGCGTTTGTATCCGTACATAATCGTGCGGGAATCTAATGTTACTGCTCGATTGTGGGAGGGTTTCACGCTTGTGCGTAACGCCAATTCCGGCGATGCTGCCGCTCAACATGAACTTGCGATTCGGTATTTAGTCGGTCAAGGTTTTCCTGCCGATACTTCAAAAGCTTTTTCGCTAATTTACGAAGCGGCAAAAAAAGGGTATATGATGGCTCATTACAATCTTGGCGTTTTTTACAGCAACGGCTGGGGAGTAGAATGGAATCCGTTTGAAGCATACAATCATTTTAAGATTGCCGCCAACAGCGGAATGCTGGAAGGTTTGTACGCATTCGGTTTAATTTACACGGATAATTTAATTGTAAAACAAGATTGGAATATTGCATATCGTTATGTTAAGAGAGCCGCTGAAAAAAATTTCAAACCCGCTTTGGAAATAATTGATGAACTTTCTGCCCGTGCATTTGCAGATAGCGCGGATACTTTTACAACAAGTGGAAATCAAATTAAGCAAACTATTTCTACTCCAATATTTTTAGACTTTTCAGAAGATTCTGTTCGTCCTGCAAATGATGCTGAACTAATGAATGATATTATCCGTGAACTTCCATTTCGTAAAACATTAAAAGATTCCTTAGATAAATCTCCGTCAAAAATATTCGAGTTATTACTGCAGCATGCAGAATATGGAATACCGGAAGAGTGGACGGTAATTGGAAGATTTTATGAAACTGGAAATGGAGTTAAAAAAGACAGCATGAAAGCCGCAGCGGCATATATGCGCGCATTGCGTTTAGAATCCCGACGCGCGCCGGCGCTGCTTTCAAGAATGCTTAGGAAGCAAGAATTTGTTTCTACAATAGAGCGGCAGGCAAAACTCGGAAACAGTGATGCGTTGTATTTATACGGCTGCTTGGCATTAACCGGTAGAAACTTATTTTCACGCGAACAAGCATATCAATCTTTGCAAAAAGCCGCTGAAAAAAAACATCTTGCCGCAATGAATGAACTCGGTTTAGGATATCTAAACGGACAAATTTTTCAGCGAGATATTTCTAAAGCTGTTGAAATTTGGAGCGTATCTGCTAATGAAGGAAGCAATGAAGCATTAGTTCGTCTTGCAGCCGCAAGATTGCTGGTTAATATTCCCGGAATTTCTATTGATTCTGCTTTTTCAATTTTAAAATTTGCAGATTTAGAAGGTTCAATAATTGCGCAATTTACATTTGGTCTCTGCTACGAAAACGGAATTGGTAAAGAAAAAAAAACTGCAGAAGCGGTTCGTTATTACCGCAATGCCGCTCAGAGAGGGAGCGTTGCCGCGTATGAATCATTAAAAAGATTATATAATTCGTTACGTCCAAACGAAAAAGAATTTTTTATACCTGAACAGATGTAGTAATTTTTATTCAGCCATAATTGTAGAAATAAAAAAAGCGCAGCATTATTGCTGCGCTCCTTAAAAAATACAAAGGAAATTTATTTCCCGATAATTTCAAAAAGTTCGCTTAATTTTGGAATTAAAATAATTTCAGTTCTTCTGTTCTTAGCGCGCGATTCAGTTGTGTTAGCGATATCAACCGGAAAGTATTCGCTTCTGCCGGAAGCAGTTGTTCTTTTAGGATCAACTTTCCCTTCCATTGTTAAATATCGCACGACTTCCGTTGCGCGAAGTACGCTTAAATCCCAGTTGTCTTTTATTGCGCCAAGATTTATTACCGCTTGATTATCAGTATGACCTTCAACTAAAATTGAAAGGTCGGTTTGAGAATTTAATACTCGCGCCAATCCTAATAACGCTTCTTTTCCGCGTTTATCAATATCCGTTCTTCCGGTAGAAAAGAGAAGTTGATTTGAAAGAGAAACATAAACTCTTCCATTAACAATATTTATTGAAAGACCGCTGTTGGTAAAGCCGAACAGCGCATCATTCAGCCGCAGTTTTAATGAATTAAGGGCAGAATCTCTAGCAGAAAGTTTTTTTTGTAAATCGCCCATTCGCTGTTCGCGCAAAATTAAATCTTTTTGCAATACGGCAAGAGATGAATCTCGTGCGGTTAATGCTTCTTCAAATTCTTTTAATTTCTGTTCGCGCAGAGCAACATCTTTTTGTAACGCATTAAGAGAATCGAGCAGCTTATTTATTCGTGCAGAATTTTTAGTCTTTGATTGTTCGTAATTCTGATTTGTAATATCCATATCTGTTTGCAATGCAAGCATACGCGCCTTTAGCGAATCTACTAGATCGCTTAAATTTTCGATACGTATATTTTTAATACCAATTGAATTTTGAAATGCTGTGCTGTCATTCCGCAATCTATCTATAGTTGCTTGCATTGACGCTACGACATTTTTTAATGAATCTAACGATTGCTGCAGCGCATCGCGTTGAGATTGCATTTCTTCAAATCGTCCAAGTGAAACGCAGCCCGATAAAACAATTGCAGCAACAAATAATAAAAAAAATTTTACTTTCATTGTTAACTCCTTTGTTATATTTACAAAAATACCGATAGATGTATTGAATTACAACTAATAGACGTTTTCTAATTCAAAAAAGTTCAGTAAAATAAAAAAATATAAATTTCTTCTATCTACTCATTGCGGTAAAGGGAAGTAATTCGTATATTTGAACTATAAAATGAAATGTTCTTTGTAAATCTAATGGTCATGCGGAAA
>CAYXEE010000198.1:0-5084 GCA_964463935.1 uncultured Chitinophagaceae bacterium
ATAATTATTTTTTTTGCTGTTTTTTTCACAAACGCTTTTTCCCAAGAAGTGTTTCTCTCGGTTTCAGGAAAAAAGGCAAACACAAAAATTACCGGCGATGAATTGCACCAATACGATTATTGGATTAAGCCGGATGCAAATGCAAAAAACGGTATGCTGCATATTTTTGACGCGGCAATCGGCGGCTTTGCGGATATTGTTATCGGCGGAGTTGAAACAAAAACAACATTCGAGCTTATACCGTTTGATGCGCTCTATAAATATTCGGACGGAAAATTTTCTGTTATATCAAAAAGCGCAAAAGCCGAACGAAGCATTACGGTTCAGAACGAACAACAATACATAAACCGGTGGGCGCCGTTTTTTCCATTGAGTTCGAGTAATAACGGCTGGATTCTTCGCGTAAAAGCAAGCGACGGCGATGATGTAAATAGTTTTCAAATTGCCGTATCGGATTCGAGCGCAACAATTGTTTCGCGCGCCGATTGGTCTATTGTAACAGTTGATCTTTCTATTTGCCTATTCCGTGTGTTGTCCGGTTCTGAAATGCAGCTGCGCCCATTTGGTTCATTTGCAAATTCTTTGCAAGAGTTTAAGCCGTACGGCGAAGAGGGAGCATCCGTTATTCTTCGCGATGAATTTGCCAGCTCGTCCAATTATCCGGCAAAAAAAGAATTTTTCCGCCCACAATTTTTTGGCGAGTTGAAAAATTCGTGGGGCATTTCCATTCTTGGTTCTGCGGAACGAATAAACAATGTTGTGTTGCGTGGAACTTACAATCCGATTTTGTGGGAATACAAACCGAGCGTTGTGCGCCAGCCGCAAAAACCGATTCTTGAAGCGGTACAACTTCCGGCAAAATTATGCAACAGCGTGCAGTTTGTTCTTACCGAAGCGGTGAAAAAATCCGGCGCTGGAACAACGCCGCTCTGGAGTTTCGGAAATTCTACGGTTGAAAAAGATACTGCGGAATTTGATTTTGGCAAACCGGGAAAATATTTTGTTACTCTGCTGCTGCCGACACGCGGCGTTCTTTTCCCAAAATATTGGATGCAGGAAATTCCCGTTATTGTAAACGCTCCGCCGGCTGCAATAATTACCGCTGATAAAACTATCGTTGCGCCGGGAGATATTGTTACGCTTTCTGCGGCGGCTTCTAAAGATGCAGAAAAATCGCCGCTGAAATATAATTGGTACGTTAACGGCGAGTACAGAAGCGACGAGCAGACGCTGACGCTTTCAAGTTTAATTCCAACATTGTATGAAGTGAAGCTGGTTGTAAACGACGGCGCGCCGAATTCCTCCTGCACCGAATCTTCCGCATTGCAGACGATTCGCGTTAATGCTCAGCCGTATGCGGACATTCAGTTCAGAAATATTTTTGGACGAATATTGCAAGTTCCCTTCAGTGTAAAAGATGATGTTGATAACGACGGCGACAAATTGTTTTTCTCTTGGGAAGGAAGCGGAATTGTTGGAAGCAACAAAGGCAGAACAATCAATATAAAACAAGATAAGGCGGGCATTTACAATCTAACGCTTACCGTTTCAGACCAAACGCAAACAAGCAATTCTGGATATACAAAAACAATTTCGTATCGCGTAAATGCAGAACCGAAACCGAATTTTGATTTGCTGAAACAAGCGGCGCCGAACGATACAATTTCTTTACGCGCAATTGTAACAGATGAAGATAATTCGAACGTTTTATTTACCTGGAAAACTTCCGCCGGACACGCGCTCAGCGGACCAAACGTAAAATTACAATTTACAGAACCGGGCGATTACTCAATAACATTAACTGCTGACGACGGAGAAAATGTAGAAAATTCTGTTCAATCAATTACAAAAGAAATTCACATTAACGCGCCGCCGATTCCAGTAATTACTGCCGAATCACGCTCAACTTCAGCAAAACAAAAAATTTCTGCTGAAAAAACAACTGATGCGGACAATGAAAGTCTTGTGTACTTGTGGGAGTTCGGCGACGGCGTTACAGCAATCGGAAAAATTCAAACTCATGTTTATCAGCAAAGCGGAACGTACACCATTACGCTTACAGTTGATGATAGACAGCGTCAGACAAACAGCGTACAGAAAACAACGCAGACAATTGTTATTAACAAATATCCTGTTGCACAATTTTCTCTGCCAAAAAATTGGGAGCCGGGAAAACCGCTTGCTGTTGACGGCATGAAAAGTTACGATGCAGACGGAAGCGTTGACCAATATATTTGGTACATTAACGGCAAAGAAACCGCTTCAGGCGCAGCGGCTTCTCTTATTTTTAACGAGCCGGGCGATTATGCCGTCGCTTTAAAAGTAAAAGATAATTCCGGTTTCGACGATGCGATTGGAATAAAATCTATTCCGATTCACATCAACTATCCGCCGATTCCGAAATGGAAAATGATTCCTGAAGCAGCCGAACCGAATGCGCCGGTTACATTTGATGCAAGCGCATCGTTTGATGAAGAGAGAAAACAATTGAAAAAAGTTTCGTGGGAATTTTCCGACGGCACAACGGCGCAAGGAATGAAAATAACAAAAACTTTTTCCAAACCAGGAATTATTACCGCAACGGCAACGGTTGATGATGAATCCGGTTTCGGAAATTCAGTTCAGAAATTACAGAACACAATTCTTGTCAATGCTTCTCCGATAATTGTAACGAAAACATTTATCCGCACAAACTCGCGCAGAATTCTATTAGACGCAACGCAAAGTTACGATATTGACAAACACGCAATCAATTTTGAATGGCTGCTTCCAGACGGAACGCGAGTGAACAAGGCATCGTTCACGTGGGATGCGCCTGCAGGCGGCGTTCATTTTATTACACTCTCCGCGAATGATGGACAAGGAAAGAAAAACAGCATCACGCGCGAAACAATTAAAATTCTTGTCAATCGTCCGCCGGTTGCTGTAGTTGACTCGTTAATTTTTTCCTGCTCGGGACAGACAATTTTATTTAACGGCTCGCTTTCGTACGATCCGGACGGCGATGCGCTTTCAACAAAATGGGATTTCGGCGACGGAACAAATTCCACAGAAACAAATCCTGCTCACGCGTACAAAACTCCCGGATATTACACTGTAAAACTTTTACTTGACGATGGTTTTGCAGAACAACCTACAACGGCAGCAATTCCAATTATTGTTGAAGGTTCGCCGATTGCCGTGCAAACATTTACCGATACAACAATTTGCGTAAACAATCCGCTGGATTTCAATGGCGAACGAAGTACCGATCCTAACGGACCGATTGGTTCGTTTGCGTGGGAATTCGGCGATGGAATTTCCGCGCTCGGCGCGAAAGTTTCTTACGCATATACAAAGCCGGGAATTTATTACGCAACTCTTACCGTAGTCGGCAGCGGCAGCGGGCGATGCAGTAAAGTAAGTCAAGCGACTGCGGCAATCCGCGTGATTGAAGGACCAACGGCAAACTTTACTATGCCGGAGCGTGTCAGCATCGGTCAGGTTGTAACTTTTGATCCGCTTAGTTCAAAACCGAACGGCAATGTTTCTTCAGTAATGTGGAAAATCGGGAACGAAACAACAGCAACAACCGCTTCTCTGCAAAAAATTCAATACGCATTTAAAAAAGCGGGAACATATACTATTGAAATGACGGTGCGAATTCAATCCACAACAGATTGTAATTCTGCTTCGCTTATGAAAAAAATTCTCGTTAACGATCCGCCGATTTTAGTTTGGAATGTTCCAACGGATGCCGCGCTCGGCGACCAGCTAATTCTTGACGCTTCAAAATCGTACGATAACGACGGAATTATTACTGCATTTGATTGGAGAGTTGACGGTAAAAAAATCGGAACGACTCCCATTGTAACAATAGCAAATCTTACCGCCGGAAATCATACGGTTGCGTTGACAATTACCGACAATTCAAAAACTTCATCGCAATCGGTAAGCAAAGAAATGACGATTCGCGTAAATTCAAAACCGAATCCGACATTTTCTCTGCCTGATGTAATTTATGAAAATGAATTGCTCGCATTAAAGCCGACAGCGGTAGTTGATGCAGACGGCGATAATTTAAATTTTTCTTGGAAAGTTAACGGAACAACAATTTCCACAGATACAATTCGATTACGAGCGGGAAGAAACAGCATTATGCTTTCTGCCAATGATAATCGCGGCGTTAAAAATTCTGCTGATTCTGTGTTGAAAGAATATTTTGTTGTTGCTACGCCGAATTTAAATATCGCGCACGCAGAACGCTGGATTGCCGGAACAGAAATTAACGCCGCAAAAATTTTTAATTCATCGGTTGTTAATTTTATTGCAAAGGGAGTTTCACTCGTTTCTTGGAAACCGACTGAAAAAGGAAAACAATCTACAACCGTTGTGTGGATGCCGAAAGGTCAAGTTCTTTCATCGTCGCAATTTTCTATTACAGTGTGGGATTCGCTTGCATTCGCAGTAAAACCGGAAACAAAAATAATTATTTGGAATCCTTCCAATCCGACAATTGTGCTTACCGCGCCGGAAGTGAATCGTCCTGAAAATGCAAAATTGCGTTACGAATGGTTCAAAGGAAAAAATTCTATCGGCATTGGAAAAGTTGTAGAAGGAACGTTAACGCAAGGAAGAAATGTTTTCACCGTGCGCGTTATTGACCAAGAATTTATCGGCGCGCATTGGACTGAAGTTGACGTTGTTGTTGTGTGCGAATAATAATGACATGGAGAGCGCGGAATAAAATGTATTACGCCGCGCTTTCCAAACGTCTTTGTGCATCGTAAAGATCGCATGCAACTTGTAAGTTCATCCAAAATTCTGATGTTGTCTTTAAAACACGGGAGAGTAAAATTGCCGTTTCGGCAGTCATATCCCGCTTGCCATTAATGAGCGTATTTACTCTCTGAATTGGAACTCCCATTTTTTTAGCAAGTTCCAATTGACTCATTTCCAACGGCTGCAAAAATTCTTCTAAAAGAATTTCTCCCGGATGTATAGGTTTTCTGTTTTTCGGTATCATAATTTTATGTTTAGTGATAATCAATTACTGAAGTTACGCAAAATAAGAAAATGCTTCGACTCGGCACAAAAAATTAAGG
>CAYXEE010000199.1:0-5074 GCA_964463935.1 uncultured Chitinophagaceae bacterium
GGGATGGATAAAGATAAAACCGGCGTGTTTACCGGCGGTTATGCAATCAATCCTGCAAACGGAGAAAAAATTCCAATTTGGATTGCGGATTATGTGTTAATGGGATACGGATTTGGAGCGATTATGGCTGTGCCTGCGCACGATGAACGCGACTGGGAATTTGCAAAAAAATTCGGATTAAAAATTGTTGAAGTGATAAAAAGTCCGCACAATATTCAGGAAAAAGTTTTTGTTGATACAGATTCTGTTTGTGTGAATTCCGCAAACAACGAAGTAAATATTAACGGACTGAAATATGAAGAAGCATTTTCAAACATAAATTCTTGGTTTGAATTAAAAGGAATTGGAAAGAAAAAAATAAATTACAAACTGCGCGATTGGCTTTTTTCACGTCAAAGATATTGGGGAGAGCCGATTCCGATTATTTATTGGGAAGACGGAACAATGAGCGCAGTGGATGAACAAGAACTTCCATTGCGATTACCAAATCTTGAAAAATTTCAACCGAGCGGAACAACTGAATCGCCGCTTGCGCTCGCAGCTGATTGGGTGAATGTTGTTGATTCATCAGGCAAAAAAGGACGGCGCGAAACCAATACAATGCCGCAATGGGCAGGAAGCTGCTGGTATTATTTGCGATATATTGATCCGGAAAATGAAAAAAATTTCTGTGATTTTGAAAAAATGAAATATTGGATGCCGATTGATTTATATGTCGGCGGCTCTGAACATGCTGTTCTGCATTTAATGTACGCGCGGTTTTGGCATAAAGTACTTTTCGATCTCGGATATGTAACAACACCCGAACCGTTTATGAAATTGCGCCATCAGGGAATTATTCTCGGCGAGAATTCAAAAAAAATGTCCAAGTCGCTTGGCAATGTTGTTACTCCCGATGATGTTGTAAAAGAATACGGCGCCGATGCTCTGCGTTTGTTCGAAATGTTTATGGGACCGTTGGAAGAAATGAAGCCATGGAGCACCAAAGGCGTTGAAGGGGTTTTTCGTTTTCTTGGAAGAGTATGGAGATTATTTTTAAATGAAGATGGAAGTATAAATCCAAGAATTGCAGATATTCAACCGACCGCAGATTTTGAGCGAAGTTATCATCAAACAGTAAAAAAATTGACTGAAGATATTCCGGCATTGCGATTCAATACAGCGATTGCGCAAATGATGATTTTTGTTAACGATGCGTACAAATTGGAACAACTTCCGAAAAATATTATGCAGAATTTTATCGTTATGCTTTCTGCATTTGCTCCTCACATTGCGGAAGAGTTGTGGGCAAAACTTGGAAATTCGGAATCAATTTTTATTTCGGTACAATGGCCTCAATTTGATGCTGCGAAAGCTGTAAGCGATGAAGTTACAATTGTTGCGCAGGTAAATGGAAAAATTCGCGCAAAAATTACTGTTCCTGTTGATACGCCGGAAGAAAAATTGAAAGAACTTGCATTTGCTGAACCGAATATGAAACTTCATCTTGACGGGAAACAGATTGTTAAGGAAATTATTGTAAAAAATAAATTAGTTAATATTGTTGTAAAATAATTTCACCACAAAAACACTGAGACGCTAAGAAAATGCTTTCTGTTTCCATCATAACAAAGAATGAAGAAAAGAACATTGCTCGCTGTTTGAAAAGCGTTCAGTGGGCGGATGAAGTTATTGTTGTTGATTCATTCAGCGCCGATAAAACAATTGAAATTGCAAAGCAGTTCAATGTTACAATTATACAACGCGAGTGGGAAGGATTTGCAAAACAAAAAAAATTTGCGCTTGATAGCGTCTCGCATAATTGGGCGCTTTCATTGGATGCCGATGAAGAAGTAACGGAAGAATTGAAAAATGAAATTCTTGAAATACTTTCTTCAGAAACAAAATTTGACGGATATGAAATTCCGCGTAAAAGTTTTTTTCTCGGTCAGTGGATGAAATACGGCGGATGGTACCCCGGGTATCAACTTCGCCTTTTTCGAAAAGAAAAAACAAGCGTTCATCACAGACCGGTTCACGAAGGATTTTATGTAGAAGGAAATGTCGGTCGGGTTCAACACCCAATTAACCATTATACGTATTATTCCTTGCATCAATATCTTGAAAAAGTGAATGATTACACATCGCTTGATGTTATGAATAAAATTCGTAACGGAAGAAAAATCTATTGGTATAATTTTATTCTTAATCCTGCTGCAACATTTTTACGAATGTTTATTTCGCTTAAGGGATGGAAGGATGGATTTTTGGGATTTCTTCTTGCAGCATATTCTTCGTTGTACACGCTTTTGGTGTTTACCAAAGCGTGGGAATACCAAACGGCAAAAAAATATAACCATCAAATTCCGCCCGTTACGAGCGAATCGCTTGCGGAAATAAAAAAATTACAATGAAAATATTTTTTCGAATACTAAAGTTTGTCCGCCCATACTGGAAAACGCTTGCTCTTTCAGTATGCTGTACAATTATGTTTTCAATTTTCAGCGGAAGCTCAATCTACTTAACAATTCCGCTTCTTGAAACGCTGTTTGACCAATCTCCGCCGCAAATTTCAACAATTGAAACTCCGCCGAAAAACCAGCTTGTTCCCAATGAGATTATTACCGTTAAACAGCAAGTAGAAAATTTTCTTCGCAGTTTTCTTTTTACCGGTACTAAAAATGAAGCGTTATTTAAAATCTGTATGTTGATTTTTATTGTTTTTCTCTTTAAAAATATTTTTGATTACGCGCAGTCGTACTTAATGGCGCGCGTGGAACAGAGTTTAATGCGCGATTTGCGCAATGAATTATACCGTCACTTGCATAATTTATCGCTTAGTTATTTTACTAACGAGCGCACAGGAAATTTAATTTCGCGCGTTACCAACGATGTGAATGTTGTAAACGGAGGCGTTTCGGCAAGTTTTGTAACGCTGGTAAAAGAGCCGCTGCTGATAATTGTTTTTCTCGGAATGGCGTTTACATTAAGCTGGAAATTAACGCTGCTTGCGTTTCTTGTTTTTCCGTTTGTAATGCTGATTATTGCCGGAATCGGGCTTCGCTTGCACAAACAAAGCGGATTGATGCAGGCAAAAATGGCGGATATTACTTCCGTTCTTCAAGAAACAATTTCTAATGTAAAAGTTGTAAAAGCGTTTGCAATGGAAAATTTTGAGAATAAAAAATTTCAAACAGAAACGCAGAGTTATTTCAAAACAATTTTAAAAGCTACGCGCATTCGCAACCTTGCATCGCCATCAACGGAGTTATTGTCTGTGCTTGCGGGCGCAAGCATTATCTGGTTCGGAGGTCAGCAAGTGCTAGTAAGCGGCGAAATGAAAGCGGCAGAATTTCTCGGATTCTTATTTGCAATATTTCAAATTATGCCGCCGGTAAAAGAACTTGCAAGCGTCAATAACAGACTGCAGGAATTTTCTGCCGCAGGGAAAAGAATTTTTGAAATTCTGGATACAACGCCGGCAATTCAAAACAGCGCTGATGCAGTGTCGTTAAAAGAAATTAAAGAAATTGTTGAATATAAAAATGTTTCTTTTGCGTATGCGGCTGAAAATGGTGAGCAGCGAGCAGTCCTTTCAAATGTTACTGTGAAAGTAAAAAAGGGAGAGTTAATTGCGCTTGTAGGACCGAGCGGAAGCGGCAAAACAACATTTGTAGATTTGCTTCCGCGTTTCTACGATCCGATTGATGGAGCAATATTGATAGATGGAATTGAGATTAAAAAAATTGATGTTCAATCGCTTCGTGAAAAAATCGGCATCGTAACGCAGGAAACAATTTTATTTAATGATACAGTACGCAATAATATTGCGTACGGGCTATCAGATTGTCCTGATGAAAAAATAAACGCAGCGGCTCGCGCTGCCAATGCGCTGCAATTTATTGAAGCAATGCCGAACGGTTTTGATTCAATTATCGGCGATAGAGGTACAAAACTTTCCGGCGGACAGAGACAGAGAATTTCCATCGCGCGCGCTCTCTTAAAAAATCCGCCGATTATGATTTTTGACGAAGCAACCTCCGCGCTTGATTCCGAAAGCGAAATTCTTGTGCAGGAAGCGATGGAACGGCTGATGAAAAACCGTACTTCATTTGTTATTGCGCATCGGCTTTCTACAATCCGCAATGCAGACCGCATTCTTGTTCTAGATAACGGAACCATTGTGCAGGAAGGAAGACATGTGGAATTATTAAAACAAAAAAACGGATTATATAAAAAACTTCACGATATGCAATTTTCTTCCTAACGTATGACGAACAACGAGCGTTATTCTCAAATTTTATTTTGGTTAATTGTTGTACATCTTTCGGTAATATCCGTTTCCATTGCAGCTGCTTCGCTTCTTTTTGCCGCATCAATACTTTTGCTTATTGTGTGGAGCATACATGCCAAGAAAAATATTCTTCCGCGCACATCTCTTGATTATTTTTTTGTAGCGTACATCGGAATTCATTTTATTACAACGCTAACATCAATAGAACCGTATCACGCGTTGTATAATGCTAAACGGCTGCTGCTAATTGCAATATTGTATATGGTTGTTCTAACATTTACATCGCGCGAAAAAATTTACAAATTTATAACAATTCTTTCCGGCGTTGTAGCGTTACTATCGCTTATGGAAATAGCAAGTTATTTTTACGAACACTCCGACCGTTTATATATTTTTCAACACTATATGACAACAGGCGGATTAAAAATGATAGTCTGTTTGCTGTTAATTCCTTTTGTCTTAGATAACAATGAAATAAAAAAACGACGAATAGCGTTTTTATCAATGCTTCTTCCAACATTTACCGCGTTGTTGTTAACCAACACTCGAAGCTCGTGGCTTGGATTTCTTGCCGGATTGATTTTAATGAGCGCATTGTATTACCGAAAGCTTTTTGCCGGAATTGCTGCGCTTCTGCTTCTATTTTTTATTTTCGCGCCTCAACATCAAATTGAACGCGCAAAAAGCATTGTTGATTTTTCGCATCCGAGTAATTATGGACGCTTAACCATGTGGGAAACGGGATTGAACATTTCTAAAGATTATCCTTTAGTCGGCGTGGGCGATATTGATTTGCATACA
>CAYXEE010000200.1:0-5053 GCA_964463935.1 uncultured Chitinophagaceae bacterium
TGACCGTAATTTTTTGTGCCGAGTCGAAGCATTTTTTGATTTTGCGTAACTTCAGTTAATCATTATTTTTTATTAACGAAGGAGCAATTTCTTAATGCGTTATCTTTTTACTTCCGAATCCGTTTCAGAAGGACATCCCGACAAAGTCGCGGATCAAATTTCGGATTCGATTCTTGATGCACTTCTTGCACAAGATAAATATTCGCGCGTTGCATGCGAAACTATGGTTACTACCGGACAAGTAATTGTTGCGGGCGAAGTAACAACAACCGGATATATTGATGTTCACGATGTTGTGCGCGATGCAATCCGGAATATCGGTTACACAAAAGCGGAATATAAATTCGACGCAGATTCGTGCGGCATCTTAAATGCAATTCATTCGCAGTCGCCGGATATTGCGATGGGAGTGAATACCGGCGGAGCGGGCGACCAAGGAATGATGTTTGGTTATGCAAACAATGAAACGCCGGAATTTATGCCTGCGCCGATTATGTATGCTCATCAATTAGTGAAAAAACTCGCAGATATTCGCAAGAAGCAGCCGAAATTAATGCCGTATCTTCGTCCCGATGCAAAATCGCAAGTTACAGTTGAATACGACGGACGCAAACCGGTTCGCGTTGATGCTGTTGTAATTTCCACACAGCACGATCCGAATGTTTCGCAAAAGAAAATTAAAGACGATGTGATTGCGAATGTAATAAAAAAAGTTATTCCCGCGCACCTTCTTGACAGCAAAACAAAATATTATGTAAATCCGACCGGACATTTTGAAATCGGCGGACCGCACGGCGACAGCGGATTAACCGGAAGAAAAATTATTGTTGATACATACGGCGGACGCGCACAGCATGGCGGCGGAGCATTTTCAGGAAAAGACCCGACCAAAGTTGACCGCAGCGCTGCGTATGCAACGCGACATCTTGCAAAGAATGTTGTTGCGGCCGGATTAGCAGAAGAATGTTTAATTCAAGTTGCGTATGCAATCGGCGTTGCAGATCCGGTTTCCATTTATGTTAATACATACGGTTCCGGCGTTATTCCCGATTCAGAAATTTCAAAAATTCTTGTGAAGAATGTTGATATGACGCCGCGCGGAATTATTAAGCGTTTGAATCTTCTTCGTCCTATTTACAGAAAAACTGCCGCATACGGACATTTTGGACGCAATGATAAAGATTTTTCGTGGGAACAATTAGACTTGGCGCCGTTGTTAAAGAAAGCGGCAAAATAATTTTGAAAAATTAAATTGTTTTAGGTTTTATGATTCACAAAAAAATAAAACGTAAAACATGAAACTTAAAGTGTAAAGGAAAAAAATAATGAGCGTTGCAATGGAGGCAGAAATGAAAGTGAACGGAAAAATTACTAAGCCGTCGCTTCCGTATAAAGTGAAGGATATGTCCCAAGCAGAATGGGGACGCAAAGAAATAAAATTAGCAGAAACAGAAATGCCGGGCTTGATGGCAATTCGTGAAGAATACAAAGGAAAATTTCCGTTGAAAGGCGCGCGCATTGCCGGCTGTTTGCATATGACAATTCAAACCGCAGTGTTGATTGAAACATTGAAAGATCTCGGCGCGGAAGTATCGTGGTCTTCGTGCAATATTTTTTCAACACAAGATCACGCGGCGGCGGCAATTGCTGCGGCAGAAATTCCGGTCTATGCGTGGAAAGGAATGAACGCGGAAGAATTCGACTGGTGCATTGAACAAACATTGTTTGCGTTTGAAGGAAACAAACCGTTAAACATGATTCTTGATGACGGCGGCGATCTTACCAATATGGTGTTCGATAAATATCCAGAATTGGCTGAAGGAATTCGTGGACTTTCTGAAGAAACAACAACCGGCGTTCATCGGTTATACGAGCGGATGAAAAACGGAACATTGTTAATGCCCGCAATTAACGTAAACGATTCTGTAACGAAATCAAAATTTGATAATAAATACGGATGCCGCGAATCTCTTGTTGATGCAATTCGCCGCGCAACAGATTTAATGCTTGCCGGAAAAGTTGCTGTTGTTGCCGGCTACGGCGATGTTGGCAAAGGTTCAGCGGAATCTTTGCGCGATGCGAAAGTCCGCGTTATCGTTACAGAAATTGATCCGATTTGCGCATTGCAAGCGGCGATGGAAGGTTATGAAGTTAAGCGAATGGACGAAGCTATAAAAGAAGCCGATATTATTGTAACAACAACCGGAAATAAAAATATTGTAACAGCGCGTCATTTCAAAGCAATGAAACACAACGCAATTGTCTGCAATATCGGACATTTTGATATTGAAATTGATATGGCGTGGCTGAACAATAATTATGGTAATACGAAAGATACCATTAAGCCGCAAGTTGATAAATACACGATTGATGGAAAAGATATTATTGTGCTTGCCGAAGGTCGCTTAGTAAATCTCGGCTGCGCAATGGGACATCCATCGTTCGTAATGTCGAATTCATTCACGAATCAAGTGCTTGCACAACTTGAATTATGGAATCATTCCGACCGTTACGAGAAAAAAGTTTATATGCTTCCCAAACATTTGGATGAAAAAGTTGCGCGTTTGCATTTAAAGAAAATCGGCGTGGAACTTGACGTTCTTTCTGAAGATCAAGCGCAATATATCGGCGTGCCGGTTGAAGGACCGTATAAACCGGAATACTACCGCTACTAATATTCGTAAAAAAGTTATTCTTTATTTCTGACCTCGCAGGTTTTAAAACCTGTGAGGTCTTTTTGTTTAAATAAATTTTTAGCAGGCTGTTGAAAAAGAAAAATCCGCCGCGAATTTCACGAAAACAATTTTAGGACATTCTGTTTTTTACTCATAAATCGAGATCTGTATCTTTAATTCGTGTGATTCGTGGCAAACAAAAGAGTTTTTCAACATCCTGTTAAATAAATTTTTTAGATTTTTTTTTTTGTCGGTTGTAAATTGCATGTTCGTACATCGCGTTCAAATTCCATTCTGGAAGCGTATGCGGAATTCCAATATTCTCCACAAAATCTTCTTTTTGGGCGCAGCCGTCCGTGCAAACCTGAACAAGTGTAAGGAAAAATTTGATGAAAAACCTTCTTGCCTAATGATTTTAAAATCAACATTTTGTATTCAATATCAATTAATTAATTTTTTTCTAATGGAAATATTAGGCAACAAAAATCATAAAATTATTTTCGGCGATGCTATTGAAGCATTGCACAGCATTCATGATGAAAGCGTTGATTTAATTTTTGCCGACCCGCCATATAATATCGGGAAAATCTTCAATGGATATAAAGAAAAGTGGGCGAATGATGAAGATTATCTGAATTGGTGTTATTGCTGGATAGATTTGTGTATTGCAAAACTTAAACCTACAGGAAGCTTTTATGTAATGACTTCTACGCAGTTTATGCCCTATCTTGATATTTATTTAAGAAAAAAAATAGATATTCTTTCACGCATTGTTTGGTATTACGATAGTTCGGGAGTTCAAGCAAAAAATTATTTTGGATCATTGTATGAGCCAATACTTTTTGGCGTTAAGAATAAAAATAATTATACCTTTAATTCCGCAGACATAATGATTGAGGCGAGAACAGGAGCAAAAAGAAAACTTATTGATTACAGAAAAAAACCGCCTCAAGTTTACAGTTCTGAAAAAGTTCCTGGTAATGTTTGGGAATTTTCACGTGTTCGTTACAGAATGGATGAATATGAAAATCATCCCACACAAAAACCGATTCCTTTGTTAGAACGTATAATAAAAGCATGTTCTAATGTAAACGATGTTGTTTTGGATCCATTTTCAGGAACATTTACCACAAGTTTTGTTGCAAAAATGCTGGGAAGAAAATCTATAGGTATTGAGTTACAAGATGAATACGTTAAAATCGGTCTTCGCCGTTTAGGAATAGCAGATGAATTTCGCGGTGTGAAACTAGAAAAAGAAATTAGAACCTATGAAACAGAAAAAATAGCCGCCTCTCATAATCTTACCTTATTTGATAAACCAAATGGAACATATATTCACCGCAAAAATAAAAGAAATTCTAAAAAATAATTTTAAGAAACATTCGGATGACATTTTTGAACGAAGTCAATTATTACAATACCTGAATGAAAAAACTCGCTCTGCTGGAAAAGGGTCGAAAGCAAGATCTAGTTTTGCAAATTTATACGCTTTGTATGTGATTATAGAAGATTATATTGCTAATAAATTTCATAAAAAAGGTGATTACTCAAAATATGAAGGAGCAGAGTTTTCACAATTATTTAGAAGGCAAAGAGAATTACCCTTTGGTAGTAAACTGCAAAATCATGCATTGAATAATCGAATGAATGCTGAATTTCAAAAATATTTTCCTCAATCAAAATTTATTCCTGTTCTAAGAAATTTGGATACTAACAAGTATTGGATAAATGAGAATCTCTTAAACATTACAATTGGAAAGAAGAAATTTAATATCGCGGAATCAACTTTAGAAATTATTGTTGAATATGTTAAAACAAAGCAAGACGCTTTTTTAAGATTCATAAAAACTTGTGAGGAATTGCAAAAGATTGAATCATCTAGCCACACAGAAATAAAAACATTTATTGACAGTCTTCTAGCACCCAATGCTGATGCGAGATTATTTGAAATAGTAAGTTATTCAATTCTAAAATTCTTCTATAATGATCAAGTTATAATTTGGGGCTATGATATGGATAGTCTTCTTAAAGAAAATTTAAAATTATATAAGACTGGTAGAACAAATGCAAATGACGGTGGAATTGATTTCGTTATGAAACCGCTTGGTAGATTCTTTCAGGTTACAGAAACTTTGGATTTTAGAAAATATTTCTTGGATATAGATAAAATTCAAAAATATCCAATTACTTTTGTCATTAAATCTGAAAAACTTATTCAAGATTTACGAAACGAAATAAAAGAAAATGCCGAAGAATCATATTCGGTTAAATCAATCGTTGAGAAATATCTGAATTGTGTTGAAGAAATTGTGAATCTTCCGTTATTAACTGAAGTTACGCAAAATAAAAAAATGCTTCGACTCGGCACAAAAAATTAA
>CAYXEE010000201.1:0-4996 GCA_964463935.1 uncultured Chitinophagaceae bacterium
CTAATATACCCCTTATTTCGCTTATGTTTTAACTTCTTGCGTAACTTCAGTTAATCACTGAAATTACGCAAAATAAAAAAATGCTGTGAGCAAATCCTTCGTTTTTTGAAGGATGCCTTTCCGAAGTACCGAAGGTATCCCTTCGGGAGAACACTTCGTGTCGGCAGAAGGATAACCTTACAAACTTAAGCGTGCCTCGCTCAGCATGACCATAATTGTTATTTTGCGTAACATGAGTTACTAACTGAAGTAACGCATCTGTATTCCTGAATAGCTCCGACCTTCAGGTCGGGGTACAGTACAGAACCAAAAATATTGGGCTTTAGTCCCCAAAGCATTGAGAATTCATGGCTAAAGTCCGTTCCTTTGTGATATTTTTTTTCACGACCTAAAGGTCGCGGCTAATCATTCACTCATTGCGCAGCTTCGGTTAATCAATATTTTTCTACAACTCGTATGTTGCGAATTGCAAAATAATTGTATTCAAAATCTATTTTAGTTTTCTGCAACTGAACAATATTGCGCACGCTAAAGTATTCAACTTTATATTTGCGGCTTAAAAATGTTAAAAACAATTTTTTTCATGGCATACATATTGCCGTATCTTCTTTCAACTACTTAGGATAGTTGATTCCGTTGAAGGATAATTTATGGATAATATAAAAGAAGCATTGGCAAAATTACTTTCAGATTCTGATCCGGCGGAACGCCGCTTTGCAGCGGAAGAACTTTCAAATGCACAAGGGTTTGCGCCCATTGCAGCGTTAGCTGCCGCTCTGCGCGATGAAAACAAAGGCGTGCGCGATGCAGCAACGCGTTCTTTAGAGCAAATTGGAAACGAAAATGTTGCACGCGCTGTTGTGGAATATCTTGCAGATAGAAATATTATTACGCGAAATCTGGCTGCTGATTTATTGATGCGGCTCAAAGATCATTCGATCAATGCGCTGCTTCCGTATTTGTACGATGCGGATCATGATGTGCGAAAATTTGTCGTAGATATTCTTGGAGGCATCGGCAGCGAAGAAGCAGTAACGCATTTAATTACAACGCTGGAAGATTCCGATATCAATGTAGTTGTTTCTGCGGCAGAAGCGCTGGGAAATGTAAAATCTGTCCGCGCTGTTCCCGATCTTATTCGGTTATTTCATCGCATGAACGATGCGAAGCCAATTGCAGCCGAAGCGCTCGGAAAAATCGGCGGAATACAAGCGGAAGATTTTCTGTCGCATCAAATTGGAGAAATTCTTTCAATAAAACCGATAGATAATTTATTGCTCTACGCCGTGTATGAAGCGCTCGGCAAAATCGGAACCGGTTTTTCCGTTCCGTGGATTCAGCAGTCTCTTCAATTGGTTAATGAAAAATTAAAAAATATTGCGCTCCATGCAATAATTCAAATATCTATGCGCGTTAAACTTGATATTGAATCTACCGCAGCATTTAAACAAGAATTGGCTGCAATGTTGAGCGATTCAAACGCTGCCGTACAAATCAGCGCGGTTACAGAATTGAGCAAAATAAAAGATGCCGAGTGTACTAAAAAACTTTTTCAACTCATCGGAAAAAACGAAGAATTAGACGCAGTAATTTTTTCGTTGCTTGAAAAACGCGATACTATCTTGGAAGATATTCTTTATTCCATTTGCAACAATACAGAGCCGCCTAATTCTTCCATTATTGCATTTGTTGCAAAAGCCGCCCGCTCTCTTGTTATTTCAAATTATGCCGGCGGCAGATTAGACGCGTTACAGCAGCTTACATCAAACGGATTCAGCCGTATTGCCTCGCAGTGGCAGTCGGCAAGCAACCAAACACGCGAAGTAATTGTTGATGCGTTGTTCAAACTCGATTCCAATAAAGCATTTGAATTTTTTACTACTCTTGCCGGCGAAGCGGATTCTTGGTCGAAAATGCAGATTCTTGAATTTATTGCAAAAATTGAAAACCACAAAGTTACAGAATATGTTTCGAGGTTCTTAAATGATGAAGATGATAATGTACGCGAACTTGCCGCCGCTATTCTTGATTCCAAAGAATTGCCGGCAGGACAAGCGGAAAGAGAATGGTGATTTTTGTCGTTAGCCGTTCCAATACCAGCATATAAACCGGCTGCACGTCTGAAAATGTCCGACGAGATTTTTAAGCAGCTTCGGGATTTTATCTACCAACAGATGGGAATATATTTTCAAGACAGAAAAAAATATTTATTGGAAGGGCGAATCGGGAAGCGTTTGCAGATTTTAGATTTCAATACGTATGAAGAATATTTTTCATATCTCCGATTTGGAAGCAAGAGAACGGAAGAAATAAAATTTCTTTACGATGCAGTAACAATTAACGAAACATTTTTCTTCCGTAATGAACCGCAGTTTGAAGCGTTAGAGCAAACGCTTATTCCGCAGGCGCTTGCAGCAAAACCGAGCGGCAGGCAGCGTTTGCGTATTTGGAGCGCGGCAAGTTCTTCCGGCGAAGAAGCATATACAATCGGAATGATTTTTGCAGAACGAATAAAACCAAAATTTCCCAATGCAGAAATTGAAATTGTCGGCGCTGATATAAGCCCTTCAATTTTAGAAACGGCGCGGCAGGGCGTCTATCGCGAATATTCCGTTCGCAATATGCCGAAATATTATTTTGATAAATATTTTTTACACAGCGAAGGAAAATTTGCGGTTCGCGATTCAATAAAAAAACTTGTCCGCTTCGAGCATCTTAATTTATACGATAGAGCGCAAATGCGGCAGATGCGAATGTTCGATATTATTTTCTGCTGCAATGTGCTTATCTATTTTGACACAAAATCCAAAATACAAGTCGTTTCAGATTTGTACGACGCGCTGAATCCTTCCGGCTATCTCTTTATCGGCTACGCAGAATCGCTGCACGGAATTTCTTCGGCGTTTAAATTAGTCAGCTTCCCCAAAACAGTTGCATATAAAAAGGAATAAGAATGATGAATAGGTCTATTCTTGTTGTGGACGATTCTTCTACGGTGCGAAAATTTGTCGCCGTTTCGCTTAGCATGCAGGGATTTGATGTCGTTTCCGCCGCCGATGGAATGGATGCGCTGGAAAAACTTCCACAGAAACATTTTGATCTTGTAATTACAGATTTGAATATGCCGAATATGGACGGCTTTGAATTGATTCGTTCGCTTCGTGAAACGCCGGAATACAAAGAACTTCCCGTAATTATTTTAACCTCGCTTTCAGATTCCGACAGCAAAGAACGCGGAAGCAAACTCGGAGTCGAATCGTATGTGGTAAAACCGTTCAGCACGGAAAAAATTCAATACGAAGTCGCAAAATATATCAGCTGGTACAACGAATAAATTTGTAAAAGGAAAAGGAATACAAGTATGTCTATGCCGCGATTTTTAATTGTCGATGATTCTTTAACAATGCGCCGTATTGTTGTTAACGCATTAAAGTCGCTTGGGTACGAGCAAGTAATTGAAGCTTCAGACGGAAAAGAAGCGGTAACAAAACTTGCCGCCGAAGGCGCGAATTTTGTTATCACCGATTGGAATATGCCGGAAATGAACGGATTAGAATTAACAAAATGGCTTCGCACAACGCCGCAGTACGAAAATATTCCTATTCTTATGGTAACAACGCGCGGAAATAAAGAAGATGTAATTGACGCGATGAAAGTGCGCGTTAACAATTACATTATTAAGCCGTTTACTCCGCAAGGTTTAAAAGAAAAAATTGAACTCATTCTTAAATCGGTTGAACTAAAACCGATTGCATAAAAATTATTCAGAGGAATCGTATGCGTTCCATAGATTTGGCGGCAGAAAATGTTGTTTACAACAACCAGCAAATTAACTCAAGCGCAGCAGAACAGCGCTCTGTAAAAACTCTTGTGCAGTTGCTGCGCGAAATAGTTCCATTGCTGGAAAGCGTAAAAATTTCTATTCGCGAAAGTTCCGCTAAAATTCCTAAAGCGGCGCAGCAGCTGGATAAAGTAACGCAAGCGACGGAAAGCGCAACGGTTGAAATTCTTAATGTAGTTGAAGCGATGACCGGAAATGTTGAACATTCCGAAAAAGCGCTTGCGGAAATTAAACAAGAAAAAGAATTGCTGCATCAAAAACTTTTTGCTTTATCAGACGAACAATTAAACGGACAGAAAAAAAATTTTTCGGATAACTTTTTGAGTATTGGCAAAAAAATAGACGCAGCAATAGAACTGCTTCAAAAAACAAAAGTAGATTCAATGAATATTACAATGGCGCTGCAGGTACAAGATATTACAAGCCAGCAGCTTGCCGGCGTTGCGCATATTATTGATTCCGTAGAGCGCCAATTGGCGCAAGCGCTCGATCGTTTTGATTACGGAAGCGCCGTTCACAATCCGATTATTCAAGAGCCGGCAAAAACGTTTGATATTGACGCGCAATTTACCAATACGCCGAACAGACAAAATGCAGCGGACGAAATTGTTAATCAATGGCTTTCACAAAAATAATGGAAGAAAAAATATGGGAGAGGAAAAACATATTCCCGCGTTCGATGCCGAGATGGCTGAAATTCTTGAAAGTTTTATTGTAGAATCACGAGAGATTTTAGAAAAATTAAGCGCCGATCTTTTACAACTCGAAAAAAATCCTGAAAATACAGAACTGCACAACGTAATTTTTCGCGCCGTTCACACGCTGAAAGGGACGTCGTCATTCCTCGGATTTGAACAGCTTACCGAAGTTGCCCATAAATTTGAAGATGTGTTAAATAAGATTCGCAGAAGCGAACTGCGCGTTACTTCTGTTATGATGGATGTGTTATTCGAAGGATACGATTTATTTAAATTGCTTTTAGAAAAAATTGAAATTCGAGATATGGAGCGGCTTGATGTACGTTCCATTTTAACAAAACTTCAATCGGCGGCAAAAGGCGAGCAAGCGGGAAGAGAAACTGTTCGGCAAATTCAGCCGGATGAAAAAATTTTAGAACAAACAGCAGCAGAAATAATCCCGCTGAACGAACCGCCA
>CAYXEE010000202.1:0-4987 GCA_964463935.1 uncultured Chitinophagaceae bacterium
GAGATCCGCCTGCGGCGGACGACCCTCTGATTTCCAATTTTTTTTGTCGGGGAGATCCGCCTGCGGCGGACGACCCTCTGATTTCCAATTTTTTTTGTCGGGGAGATCCGCCTGCGGCGGACGACCCTCTGATTTCCAATTTTTTTTGTCGGGGAGACAGGATTCGAACCTGCGACCCTCTGCTCCCAAAACAGATGCGCTACCGGGCTGCGCCACTCCCCGAAAATTTTTACTAATATACTCAGAATTGCCAGGTTCTGCAATAAATTATTTTGCTTCCTCGCTTTAAACAAAGCGCATTTCTTCGTACTTTCACTTTCACAATAAAGGGGGAAATTTATTTTTTCGCAGCTTACATTGCGTAAACGCATTTATCTGTTTACCGGCTCATTTGTCATTCTTTCGCTGCTTGGAACGTGGATAATTCTTATTCCGCGATACGAACAAAATGTAATAAACGAGCGTACAACAGTTATTCAACAATTGCAGGTTTCTTCTGTTAATTCAATTGACGGATATTTTGAAGAGTATATTCGTATTGCAGAATATCTTGCTTGGAACGGAGAAAATCGTGTAGGAGAGTTAAATGTACTTATCCGCCAATATATTGCGCTAAATCCATCCCTTTTGCAAGTAACTATTTCCTCTCCTCAGCTTACGGATGAATATACGGCTACAACTTCCCGTGTAACAAATTTTCTTTACGCTCCATCAGAAAAATTGTGGATGAAAACTACAATAGATTCAACTGTAGAAGTTTTATGGAACGGCGATTCTGTAAAAACTATTCCCGTTGCAGGAATGAGAAAAAATTTTACTGTTGGAAAAAATGTTTACGCCATTACAATCTTTACCGACCTTCAAAAAATTTTAAAGACATTACAAAACATAGCAATCGGCGGAGAATATTCTGTTGCCGTTGCAAACAGTCGCGGAATTGTGTTCAGCAACAGCAGCAACGAATTAACTCGACAATTTTCATTTGCTCCTAATGCTTCCGTGCTGAAAACTGTAACGCTGGGAACAGAGCGCTGGAGTTTGTTGTCTTCCAAAATGAGCGCAATTCCGTATTTTATTACAATCGCCGTTCCGTACGATATTGTTATTCGCCCCGCAAAAAATTTATTATATTTTTCATTGATGGTAATTGCCGGCGCTGGATTGGTATTGATGTTTATCGGCTGGTTTGCTACGCGCCAGATTACAAAACCTGTTGATGTTCTAGTGCGCGATGTAGAAAAACTCCGCGCGCTCGATTTTTCATCGCCGATTTCTTCTTTGTCTCTGCCTGAACTGGAGCGCATAGGAACAACAATTGAATCTATGCGCGTTGTGCTGGAACGCTACCAGCGTTTGAATGTTGAGAAAATTATTTTTGAAGAATGGAAAAATAAATTTTTAATGACATTCAGCGACGATATGATTTCCATTACCGATGGAAACGGCGCTTTTGTTTTTTTAAACGATAAATTTTCTCTTTTGCTGAAAGAACTTTCGGAAAACCTTCCCGTACCTTCTAAAGAACGCCTGCTTTCGCACCCGTTCATAAAGCGTTCAAAAGAAACATTGCGCGAGGAAGAGACGCAAAATCTTCTTCTTCATTTTTCGCAAATGGAATTTAAAATTGCATTCCCGAACCGCGACCCGCAATTTTTTCGATTTCACGATGTAACCATCAGGCGCGGCGGAGAAAATCTTGGTTCTATGCTCATTCTTCACGATTTAACGGACGAGCGAATGATTGACCAAATGAAAACCGATATGATGAATTTTATTGTTCACGAACTTCGCAATCCGCTCAACAGCATTCTCGGATTCACTTCGCTGATTCTTGACGAAACGGACATGGCGGCAGACGAGCGGACGCAATTTTTAAGTATTGTGCAAGAGAGCGGAAAAACAATGAACAGTTTGGTGAACAGATTTCTTGACGTTCAACGATTAGAAACCGGCAAAGTGGAATACCACAAAGAAGCGACTGACGTAGTACGGCTTGCACAAATAATTTGCAACTCTCAAAAGCCGCAGTTAATTGCAAAATCGTTAGAACTTAGGTTTACCGCAGAACCGGACATTCCGCAGACAACGGTTTCTGCGGATTTGATGCGCGAAGCATTTTTGAATTTACTTTCCAACGCAATAAAATACGGCGATGAAAACCGCGCTATAGAAATTGATATGAAAAAAGATTTTCAGAATATTATATTTACTATTACCGACTATGGCTACGGAATTTCTGCGGAAGATCAGCAGAAATTATTTTCTAAATTCTTCCGTGTAACTTCTAATAAAAAAGCGGCGGGACAAATCGGAACGGGTCTTGGTCTGGCGCACGTAAAAGAAGTAATGAAATATCACGGCGGCGATGTTTCGTTAGAATCAAATTCTGAAATTGGCTGCCGATTTACGTTGACGATTCCTATCCAATAGGGTGCTATGCGAAACTTTAGCGTTTACATTTTTTTGTCAATTCAAATTTTATTTGCTCAAAACATGCCGGTAAAATTTTCTGCGGGAAATTTACACCAAACCGCGCATAAATTTATCGGCGATTCTTCCGCGTGGGCAATTCTTATTGCGCTCAGCGAACGCGACGTAGAGACAAATTCTTTTGCTCTTTCCGTAAACGCACAAAAACAACTGCGCGATTTTTCTACAACTCACAAACAAATTTTAGACGGAAGAATTTTTTTTAACCGTTTATTAAAAGCGGGAGCGCGCGTTTTTGCGGCTGAAAAACTTGAAAGCGCAGTGCAACTGAACGCCGCTTATGAATCGGCGTTGAAAGAAGGTTTGTTAACAGACGCAACAAAATTTGCCGGCGTGTATGTAAAAACGTTACGCGAAATTGAAAAAGAAATTCGTTCAAAACGAAACGAAGAAATTGACGCGCTTATTGCACAAAAAAGCGGAAGCGTGGGCAAACGAAAAGGTTTTCTCGGCGAATGGCTGTCTGCGGCGAAAGGCGATTTATTGGCTCAATCCGACGGCGTAAAAACCGGCGACGCAAGTTTTGCTCAGCTTGCATTTACAGACGGCGTTGAAGTTGTTATTGATCCGAATTCAACCGTTGTTATCCGAGAATCGAAAATTGATAAACTTGACCAAACGGTGCGGCGCGATATTGCGCTTGTCAAAGGAAGTCTTTTGACAAAATTAACAGAAAGCGCGAAAGAACGGAGCAATTTTACATTTCAAGCAGGAACTTCAGAATCGCAGGTAAAATCCGGCAAGTTTTGGGCAAGCGCAATTGAAGAGCGGCGCGTAAAACTTTCCAATTACGATGGAACAATGAATGTTTCCGCGAACAATAAAAAAGTACAACTCAATCAGAATGAAGGAACGGTTGTAGAAAAAGGAAAAGATCCGCTGCCGCCTGTACAGTTATTAAGCGCGCCGCAATTGCGATGGAATGGCATTGATTCCATAATTTACGATTCGGAATTTTTGTTAGCGTGGAATTCTATAGAAAAATTCGGCGAATACAGAATTGAAATCTGTAAAGAAAAAGAATTCAGCGCTTCCATAAAAAGTTTTTCGACCGCTCAGCCGGCATTTTTCTTAAAAAATATTGATATCGGAATTTTATTTGTACGCGTGCTTGCCGTTGATAAACTCGGACTTCGCGGAATTGAAAGCCCGACGTATCGTTTGGTTCGCGTTGAAGATAAACTTCCGCCAGCAATTTATGTAAACGGATGGGAAACGGATAGAAGTTACACCGCGCTTTCTTCTTTAACAATAAGCGGAACAACGGAGCCGTCCGCAAAATTTATTGTTGACGGAAAACCGACAGCGCTGAACGCAAACGGCGCATTTTCGTTTGCAGTTCCAATCGGTCAAACAGAAAAGCAAATAAAAATTTCTGCAACAGATCGCTCCGGAAACACGCGCGAGCGAACGCTTTCGATAGTTCCAATTGATACAAACAGGGTAAAGAAAATTGAATGGAACTGTCCGGTTGATGAAAGAACGCTCTCGCCTTCTACTGAAAATATGAGCGCGCGGGGAACGGCATATCCTTCTATGAAAATTTCTGTAATACACGGCGCGCAGAAATTAGATATGCTTACCGATTCGCAGGGAAACTGGGCGATATCATTAAAACGAATTCAGAATGAAATTGTAACAATCGTTTTCGAATCTATTAACGATAATAAAATAATTTTGACTACAACGTATGCAGTAAAATAGCTGTAATTGTATTGAATTTATGAAATTTGCTTTTTTCAATATTTTTGTAGTATATTATTGTGCGTCTGGGAAGAGTCGCCAAGCGTCTCTACTATGGGAATAATTCCCTGAAACCAGTCGCTTTTTTTTTATCCTATCCTAATGGTCTTTTTTTGCTACATAGATGAATCTGGTACGCCTGAACTACCCGGCAATACAAGCCATTATATTTTAGCCGGTTTATCTATTCCGATTTCATACTGGAAAAAATGCGAAAAAGGAATAGAAATAATTAAACAAAAATATGCTCTGCAACATTCTGAAATTCATACAGGATGGATTGTTAGAAAATATATCGAACAGCATACGATACCAGATTTTGAAAAAATGAGTTATGCGCAGCGACGGCATGAAGTTGAAAAGCTAAGAAAAGCAGAATTGTTAAAACTCCAAAAAAGCCACAATAAAAATCACTACAAGCAGACAAAGAAAAATTATCGCCAAACGGACGCTTATATTCATTTAACGCATAACGATCGCACCGCTTTTATTTACGAATTGGCAGATTTGGTCGGAGGTTGATCTTTTGCAAGATTATTTGCAGAAGGAATAAATAAAATACATTTCGATCCGGTAAAAGCGAAGCAGACAGTTGATGAACAAGCTTTAGAACAATTAGTTTCACGATTTGAACAATACATGAAAATTATCAGTAAAAGTACAAAAAATTTACAGTTGTATGGTACGTTAATTCATGACAATAACTGAAGTTACGCAAAATCAAAAAAATGCTTCGACTCGGCACAAAACCAAA
>CAYXEE010000203.1:0-1864 GCA_964463935.1 uncultured Chitinophagaceae bacterium
ATATTCATCTTCCCGAAGGGGCGATTCCTAAAGATGGACCTTCTGCGGGAATTACAATGACAATGGCGATGTATTCTGCAATCAGCGGAAAAGCGGCGCGCGCCGATGTTGCAATGACGGGAGAAATAACATTACGCGGAGAAGTTCTTGCTATCGGCGGATTGAATGAAAAATTATTGGCGGCAAAACGCGCCGGAATAAAAACTGTTTTAATTCCCAAAGAAAATGTAAAAGATTTAAGCGAAATTCAGGATCGTGTAAAAGAAGGATTGAAAATTATTTCAATTGAAAAAATTGAAAATGCGTTTCCGTATGTGTTTTCTAAAAATAAAATAAAAGACGGTGCAAAGAAAAAATAAAAATATTACGGTCAAAACACTTCCCAGCGGATATAAGAAATTACTTTCTGGATTGAAAGATAGAATTCGTAAATCGCAAACCCACGCGGTGATTTCTGCAAACAAAGAATTAATTATGTTGTATTGGGAAATAGGGAAAGCAATTGTTGAAAGACAGGAAACTGAAAAATGGGGAAATTCTGTCGTTGAGTCGCTTGCAGCAGATTTGCAGAGAACATTTCCTTCCATGAGCGGTTTTTCAACACGCAATATATGGCGTATGAGAATGTTTTTTCTAACATGGAGAAAACGAGGAGAAGTTGTTTCAGTCCGCACATCTTCAAAAAGAAAACTGCCACAAGCTGTGGCAGAATTATCAGCATTAAAACTGCCACAAGCTGTGGCAGTTTTGCCATGGGGACACAATATTGTTTTAATTGAAAAAATAAATTCTTACCCAGAACGTTTGTGGTATGCGAAACAAGCAGTTATACATGGTTGGTCGCGTACAATCTTATTGCTTCACATCGAAAACAATCTTTATAAACGCAAAGGAAGGGCTATAACAAATTTTAAACGAACTCTTCCACCGATACAGTCTGAGATAGTCCAGCAAACACTAAAAGATCCATACGTTTTTGATTTTTTAACATTAACACAAAAAACAACAGAAGTAGAAATAGAGCAATCAATGATGAACCATATTCAGCGTGTATTGCTTGAATTGGGTAAAGGTTTTGCATTTGTTGGGAGACAAGTTCATCTTGATGTGGCTGGCGAAGATTTTTATATTGATTTATTGTTTTACCATCTTTCTTTGCGGCGATATATTGTTATAGAATTAAAAACAGGTCAGTTTAAACCAGAATACGCCGGTAAAATGAATTTTTATCTATCTGCAGTAGATGAGCAATTTCGTCATAAAGATGATTTACCAACAATTGGTTTGTTATTGTGCAAAGAAAAGAAAAAATTAATTGTTGAATACGCTTTGCGCGATACGCATAAACCAATAGGGGTTGCAGACTGGGTAACAGTTTTAAAAAAGACGCTTCCAAAATCTTTACAAAAATCATTGCCAACAGCAAAAGAATTACAATAATTATATTTAATACATTTATGTCTTATCAAGTTACAGCACGAAAATGGCGTCCGATGGTATTTGATGATGTAGTCGGTCAGCAGCATGTATCGAACACGCTTCGCAACGCGCTTCAATCGAACCGTCTTGCGCACGCATTTATTTTCAGCGGAACGCGCGGATGCGGAAAAACAACAACTGCAAGAATTCTTGCACGCGCAGTCAATTGTCTTACTCCGCAGAATTTTGAACCGTGCAATAAATGCGAAGTCTGCAAAGAAATTATTGACGGATGCTCGCTTGATGTAATTGAAATTGACGGTGCATCAAATCGCGGCGTAGAAGAAATTCGTAATTTGCGCGAATCTGTTCGCTACGCGCCGACGCGCGGCAGAAAAAAAGTGTACATTATTGACGAAGTACACATGCTTACGAAAGAAGCATT
>CAYXEE010000203.1:1874-4980 GCA_964463935.1 uncultured Chitinophagaceae bacterium
TCAACGCACTTTTGAAAACATTGGAAGAACCGCCGCCGCACATTTTATTTATCTTTGCTACAACGGAAATTCATAAAGTTCCCGCCACAATTTTATCGCGCTGCCAGCGGTACGATTTTCGCAGAATCAGCATTGAAGAAATTGTCGGACGATTATCTTTTATCGCAAAAGAAGAAAATATTTCTATTGACAGCGATTCGCTTCTTATTATCGCCAAAAAAGGCGACGGTTCAATGCGCGACTCGCAAAGTATTTTCGATCAAGTCGTTGCGTTTTGCGGAACGACAATAACATTAAAAGATGTTTCTCATGCGCTGAATATTGTCGATCAAGAATTATTTTTCAAATTTTCCGATGCCATAAAAATTAACGATACAAAGCTTGGACTTGAACTTGTTGACGACGTTGTAAAAAGCGGATACGACATTAAAGAATTTGTCGGCGGATTGGCTGAACATTTTCGCAATATGGTAATTGCAAAGACGACAAATTCTACACACTTAATAGAAGAATCCGAGGCGTACCGCAAACGGTATTTGGCAGATACAGAAGAAATTCTTCTGCCGGATCTGCTCCGTATTATTAAAATTATATCCGATACCGAAAATGTGTTGAAGTACAGCGTTCAGCCCCGTTTTAAATTAGAAATGATGATGGTTCAGTTGACGAAGATGGAGCAAACGGTAAAAATAGATGAATTGCTTGGTCAGTTAGACGACATGAAAAAAAAAGTCCATTTCGGTAGTTCGTCGGTAAGTTCTGCTTCCACTTCTATACAAACATCAGAAAAAAAATCTTCGGTTACATATCCCACGCCGTCATCTATTGCAGAAAGTAAGCCGGCATATTCTGTTTCTTTTGTTTCACAAAAATCGAACGGAAATTCCGTTCAACAAAAAGCGGAAAATGTTTCGCAAACAACTGCTGTTCCCGCTTCTGTAATTTTAATTGATGAAGTTCAAAAAGAATGGAATACAATTGTAGATGAACTGCGCAAAAAGCGGATTTCCGTTGGAACTGTTCTTGGCGAATCCAAACCGGCTGAAATTATTAACGGAACTCTTCGAATTGCAACTATTGATGAATTTCACCGCTCAACTATTTCGCGCAATAAAGATTTTCTTGCCGAGCAAATAAATTCTATGCTTAATTCAAAATTTCGCATTGAACCTTTTATCGGCGATATTGGTTTTAATTCCGTAAGCGGAGGCGGCAGAAATGAAAATGTTATGGGGACTCCTTCAAAACCAGCTGTTAATGAAGACCATCCGCTTATTAAAACTCTCTACAAGGATTTTGGAGCAGAGAGAATTTAAAAAAAATCGCGCGCGAAAAACAATGCTTGAGAAACTGTATTCCTTTGCAATTAAGCATGGTTATATTTCAAAGAACAATGAATCTGTAAAAGAAAAGAAGCGTAAATCGAATTTGAAATCAGCGACGGCGTAAATTTAGAAAAATTATTGAAAGGTCTCTTAACGGTAGACAAACATTAGACGAAGTCATTTCTTCGAAACTTGTTTGTCCTTTTTTATTTTGCAGAAACTTTGTAAGTTATTATATGCTAAAAAAGCTTATTACATTTTTCCTATTTGCTTCATCAGTTATTGCTCAGCAAAAAATTCTTATTCCTATGGATTTGCGGCAGACGAATCATTTAAAAGCGTACGGCATTGCGTATTGGACTCTTGAAAAAGGAATCAACGTCGACTGGCTTTTAAATTACCGCGGCGGCTCGTTTATGATTGATTATGTTTCAAGCGTTGCCGGCGAATGCAGAATTCGCGGCGTGTGGTTTGAAGAAATCAGCGGCTCAACGGCATCGCAAATTCTCGGCGAAATTTCCGGCGAAAATAATAATATGGATGTTATGCGGTTGGAAAAAGCTCCGAAAGTTGCAGTGTATGTTCCGCCCGGATTTAAGCCGTGGGATGATGCCGTTACGCTTGCGCTGGAATATGCAGAAATTCCTTATGTAAAACTGTGGGATACGGAAGTTTTAAAAGGAAAATTAACAGAATATGATTGGCTTCATCTTCATCACGAAGATTTTACCGGACAGTACGGAAAATTTTACGCATCGCACAGAAATTCCGCGTGGTACATTGAACAGCAATTGCTGTACGAAAAAACTGCGCGCGAACTCGGTTTCAGAAAAGTTTCCGAAGAAAAAAAATCTGTTGCGCGAACAATTCGCGAGTATGTTGCCAACGGCGGATTTATGTTTGCAATGTGCGCCGCTACGGATAGTTACGATATTGCGCTGGCGGCAGAAAATGTTGATATCTGTGAAACGATGTTCGACGGCGATCCGGCGGATAGAAAGACAGAGCAAAAACTTGATTTCACAAAAACTTTTGCATTCCAAAATTTTACGCTGGAAATGAATCCGTACCGTTATGAATTTTCCGATATTGATAATCCGCAAAGCGATCCTGTTCCGCTTCGCGATCCGAATATGGATTATTTTACGTTGTTCGATTTTTCAGCGAAGTATGATCCTGTGCCGACAATGTTAACGCAAAATCACGTGAATATTCTTAAAGGATTTATGGGACAAACAACGGCTTTCAAAAAATCGTTGATTAAGCCGAGCGTCGTCCTTCTTGGCGAGCGCGAAGGAACAGATGAAGTGCGATACATTCACGGCAATTTCGGGCGCGGAACATTTACATTTTACGGCGGTCACGATCCCGAAGATTATCAGCACGCAGTCGGAGACCCGCCCACAGATTTAAATCTTCACAAAAATTCTCCCGGCTACAGAATTATTTTGAATAATGTCCTTTTCCCTGCGGCAAAAAAGAAGCAGCAAAAAACTTAAGTTTCTTTCTAACGCAGAGCATTCGTAACCAAGCGAGGCGTTTAGTTTAACATTTATTTTGTATTGTTTTTACCGATAAAAGTCCGCAATTCGCCGATATTCAAGCAACTTTTCTAACTACTCTCTGTATCTTTATGCAAATTTAATTTTGGAGGATACAATGAAACATGACGATGTAAAACGCAATAATGTAAGAATTTCATTCGGCATTTTATTTATTATTCTTGGCGTTGTCTTGGTATTGGCAAAATTTGATATTATTGCGATTGACTCTATTCGGAG
>CAYXEE010000204.1:0-4975 GCA_964463935.1 uncultured Chitinophagaceae bacterium
AGAAAAAACTCCGGGAATGTATTCAATTTCTTTCGATGCGTCGAATGCCAATGGCATCCCTTCGGGATTTCCAAGCGGCGTATATTATTATCAATTGCGCTCTGGCAATGTTCTTCAAACCAAGCGCATGATGGTGGTGAAATAATTTGCGTTGAGTTGGAGTCCATCTTAACTTGCCCGCCATATTTTTGGCGGAGAACGTAACAATCGCATAAGTAATTTTTGCATTTGCTGTATAATTCTGCTATTTTTGCGGTGTTATTACTGTATTGTTGTTACTATTTGAAAGAAAGTTTTTGAATATTTCGGTAAAGAATTTTTTTGAACGCGCGTTAGTTACTCCGCTCATCAATTTTTTAAAACAGGGATTATCGCCGCACAAACTTGCGTTAAGCGTTGCGCTCGGCGTTTCATTCGGAATTTTTCCCGTTATTGGTACTACTACAATTTTATGCACAATTGCGGCTCTTGCTTTTCGCGTTAATCTGCCGGCAATCCAGCTTGTAAACTACTTTGCTTCGCCGTTGCAGTTGATTTTATTTATTCCGTTTATTCGTCTTGGCGAATGGTTGTTTAACAAACCGCCGCTTCCGTTAGATGTGTTTCAAATTATTGGAATGCTGCAGGAAGATATTCTTAAAGCAGTAAATTATCTTTGGTGGACAACAATGTACGCAGTTGCAGCGTGGTTTATTATCGTTCCTCTTGCAGCGGTAGTTCTTTATTACATACTTGTTCCGGTTTTCAGCCGATTTGTTTCTGTTGTAGTAATTAAAGATTAAAACGGAAGCAACGTACATTTTTCAATTTTTGCGAGGGTTACAATGTCTTACGGAATCAACCGCCGCCTGTTTTTACGTTCGCTGGGAATTTCTGCGGCGAGTTCTCTTTTTGTAGAACTTGGCTGCGCTGAAAATATTCTTGCGTCGAAATTTTTTATCAATCCCGTAACATCAATAAAAATTTTCGGCGTTGTGCGCGCAAATGGAAAGGGAATAAAAAATGTTGCAGTATCGGACGGAGTTTCCGTAGTTGCAACAAAATCAGACGGCGCGTTTGAACTTGTTTCTAATTCGTCTCGTCCGTTTATTTTTTGCTCCATTCCTTCTGGATATGAAATTCCGACTCACACAGTCGGCACGGCAAAATTTTTTGCGCCGATTGCCGCCGACAGAAAAAATGAAATGAATGTTGCTTGGGAACTTGTTTCTTCAAAATTGAACGATACCAACCATTCATTTCTCCAGCTTGCCGATCCGCAAACGCTTGATGCGGCAGATATGCAGAGATTTCACAATGAAACAATTCCCGATATAAAAAATTTAATTGCAGAAAATTCCTCCATTCCGTTTTTCGGCGTGTCGTGCGGCGATATTATGTTCGACCGTCTGGAATTTTTCCCCGATTATGAACAGGCAATTCAAAAAACTTCTATTCCATTTTTTCAAGTTCTCGGCAATCACGATGTAGAACGTCTTGCGCAAAGCGACGAACTTGCCGCCGCATCATTTATGAAATATTTCGGTCCGACATATTATTCATTCAATCGCGGCGATATTCATTACATTGTAATGGATGATGTGTTGTGGCACGGCAACGGCTACATCGGCTACATTGAACAGCAGCAGTACGATTGGTTGAAAGCCGACGTATCGTTTGTAGAAAAGGGAAAAACAGTTGTTGTGTTTATGCACATTCCGCCGTATAACGAATTTCATCTGCGCAACGGAGGAGCATCCGCATCAAAATCAAATATTCTTACAAACCGCTCGCAGTTGTACGAAATTTTGAAACCGTACAAAGCTCGCATTATTGCAGGACACATGCACGAAAGCGAACATCTTGTAGAAAGCGGCGCGCGAATTCATATTGCCGGCGCCGTTTGCGGCGCGTGGTGGACGGGCGATATTTGTCAAGATGGAACGCCGAACGGCTACGCGGTGTATGAAGCAAGCGGAGAAAATTTACGCTGGTACTATAAAGCAACAGGAAAGACGCGCGATGAACAAATTCGCGTTTATGCGCATGGCGCAAATCCTGAATTTCCCGATGAAATTCTTGCCAATGTGTGGGATGCGGATTCGGAATGGAAAATTGCATGGTATGAAGACGGCATAAAAAAAGGATTGATGACAAAACGCCGCGCATTCGATCCGCTTGCATATCAATCGCAATTGGGAAATTCGCAGCCGAAAAAACATACGTGGGTAGAACCCGCAAAAGCAGATCATATCTTTTTTGCCGCGGCGAGTAAATCTGCAAAAGAAATTATTGTTGAAGCAACGGATCGTTTTGGAAGAGTTTATTCCAAAAAATTGTAATCGCATACGCTTATGAGCTGGTTTTTTGGAATAGTTACGAAAGAAAAAAAATCCGCGTCGCTTCACTACAATTTTTTGCCGAAGCCGATATTTTCATTTTCCGGCGAACAAACAAAGTTTATCGCAGGAGGAATTACCGAAACATGTTTTGCCGGAACTTTTGACGAATTATCGCATCACAATTTCTCGCATTGGATTGCAGTCGGTTCGGCAATTCACTTTACAGGAAGTTCTGCAAAATTTCTTGCCGCAATTGATTGGAAAAAAATTCTCAACGAAAAATCTCCACGCACGCTAATGTTGGACGGACACTTTGTTGCAATCCGCTGGAATGAAAAACAATGCGAAATCTTTTCCGACCAAACAGGATTGCGCGCCGCGTTTTTTTCACACACAAAAAATTCCGTTGTAATTTCTACCCGCTTGGATTGGACAGCAAAAGCAACCGGAAATAACGAGATAGATTTTCATCACTTTGGTCCGCGATGGATTGCGTACAATCAAATTACCCAAACAAGCATAATCAAAAATATTGTTCGCATTCCCGCCGGCGGCAAATGTATGCTCACTGCGGATTCGCATTCGCTTCATCATACGCCGATAAATCCGCTGGAAAAAAAGAGCGAACAATCGCCCGAAACATTGCTTCGTGCGGCAATACAGCCCGCACTTTCAGCCGAACAGCGTTGTTCATTTGGTCTTTCCGGCGGATTAGATTCACGATTATTTCTTGCATTACTGCTGAATCAAAAAAATCCATTTGCGGTTCATACATTCGGCAATGTTGGAGAACCGGATGTTGATATTGCGCTTGCAATTGCAAAGGGGGAAAATCTTGTTCAGCGAATATACTCCAGTTCAAAAAATATTTCCAAACCGCCGCTCAGTGAAATTGTTCAATATGCCGCAGAAGCAAATCTCAATGATCACGTCGGAACATTTTTGCGTTTGCAGCATTACCGTGCAATGCAAAAAGAAAATTTGTTAATGATAGACGGTTCGTTTGCGGAATTTGCGCGAAGACAATTAGCCAATCGGTTATACATACGGGGAAGGAAGGCGTTATTTAAAAAAGATATTGACGGTATTGCGCAGAATTTTCTTTTTAACCGTGGAGATATTTTTTCACGGGACACAACGCAAGAAATGTACTACGGCTACCGCGAACAGTTGCGCGCAGTAATTTCTGAAATGCCGGACATTCACGAAATTGGTCTGCAAAATTTTGTTGATCTTTTTACTCTGCGCACGCGTTTACCGAATAATGGCGGCGATGAACAAGCGCGGTTGGATGCCATGATGCAAAATTATATGCCAAGCGTTCAACCGATTTATTTGCGTGCGGTATTTCAAATGCCGCTTGAACAAAAAACAAATGCGCGCTGGTTCCGCAATATGATACGAAAACTTCGCCCTTCGCTCGAGCGCTATCCGTTAGTTAAAAACAATACTACGTATCCTTTTTGGATGAATGGAATTCCCGCGACTGTTTGGACGAAAACGAAATCCATTGCAGGAATGGTTTCAATCGAAAACCCGAACAAAGATTTTCTCTTTAATTTTAAGGAAGAAATTTTTGATATAATTCATTCCGAGAAGTGTAAAACCTATCCATATTACAATTATTCTGCAATCCGCACTCTTGCTGAACAGTATTACAGCGGCAATTCACAGCACGAGCGCGCGCTGTTGTGGTTTGTAACGTTTGAATTGTGGCGAAGAAATATATTTTTGTAGAATTATTTTTAATTTCCGCCCACATACGTCAGCTTCATTCGCAATTCTGTTTGGTTTTTACTGTCCAATTCAATTGCAAATTCGCTCTGCACAACGCCCGCTTTACCGGCTTCTGCGGTAACATTAAACCCGAATGTCTCCCCGGGCTGAATTATTTTTTTTGGCGCGTCAACGGAAATATCCGCTGTTTTAGAATTAGCGCCGATTATTGAAATCGGTTTGGATGAAACATTTTTTGCTTCAAAAAATTTTGTGGCTTTCTGCCCAACAGTAATATTGCCGAAAAAAAGATTGAACACTTTATCAACCGGCTCAACTTCATTTACAACAAATCCTTTAACGGTAACAGAGCGAAATGGTTTTTGAGAATCGTTGGAATTTATATCCACATATTTTGTAACGCTTCCCATAAATCCCAAACTATTAAATTCAACGTTTAGATTAACCGTTTCTTTTGGTTGAATTGGATTTTCCGGTTTTTTTGTTGTAGTGCATCCGCAGCTTGCTTCTACACGTTGAATAACAAGCGGCTCAGTTCCAATATTTTTCAACGGAATGGAAAGTTTCACAATCTTTCCTTGGTACACAGTATCAAAACTGATATTTGAATTTTCGATAAATAACTGCGGCTGGCTTTGTGCAGAAAAACTAATACACAAAAATAAAATTGCTGAACGTATTATTTTCATATAAAATTAACCTTCGCTATTTTCAAAAGATTTTATTGAAAGATAGCAATAACTAAGATGGAAAACCATTTTGATTTTAATAGTTTGCTGATACATTTTAGTAACTGATGTTACGCATTGAGTGAATAATTAGCCGCGACCCTTAGGTCGTGAAAAAAAAATACCACAAAGTTAACGGGCTTTAGCCCAGAATTCTCAATGCTTTGGGGACTAAAGTCCAACTATTTT
>CAYXEE010000205.1:0-4966 GCA_964463935.1 uncultured Chitinophagaceae bacterium
CCATTAACGCTCGGTTCGGATGCTCATACGCCGGCAGACGTTGGAAGAGATTTTAGCATTGCGAAACAATTAGTAGAAAAATACGGGAACGGAAAAATTTCTGTTTTTACTAAACGTCAGCGGAGCGAAGCGAACATTGGATAAAAGAATTTACATTATTGTTGCATTGTCTGCGCTTGCGGCGCTTCTAACATATATTAGAGAAAACCGCCCGCCCGGAGCTGTATTTGAGATGCCGACGCTGTCGAAAAAACAACTACCATCCGAAAAAGCGCAGCAAATGGCAGATTCGACATTAGTAAAATTAGGAATTGACCGAAAACAAATACGCCCGATAAAAAATAGAAATGATGTGAAAGTATTGTATCCAGCGGGATTTGACGCGTTGAAATTTATTAAAGCATTAAACGACTCTCTGAAAGATTTTGATGCGACTGTTTTTTCCATTGAAAATACAAAAGAAAAAACTTCCGTTGTACAGTTTAAGAGCGGCGATATAATTATCAAGAGTTATATTTTTAGCAAAGAACCACAAGAAGTAAAGAAAGGAGTTTCACCATTAGTAAAGAAGGAAACCAAACGGCAGTAATGGACAAAATCGTTTCGCTCGCAAAGCGTCGCGGATTTGTTTTTCAATCAAGTGAAATTTACGGCGGACTAAACGGATGCTGGGATTACGGTCCGCTCGGCGTGGAAATGTTGAATAATTTAAAACAAGCGTGGTGGCGCGCAATGACGTTCCGCGAAGATATTGAAGGTGTTGATGCCGCAATTTTGATGCATCCAAAAGTATGGGAAGCATCGGGACACGTTGCAAACTTTACCGATCCGATGGTGGATTGCAAGCAATGCAAAGCGCGCTATCGCGTTGATGTTCTTCTGGATGAACTTTCCGTAAAAAAACGTAAAGATATTTTGCGCGATATTTTCCCCGGTGAATTTGATGGACAGCAATCGGATGAAAAAATTCAAACAGAATTTTCTGCCCGGCTTTCTAACGAAGAAACTGTTGCAAAAGCAATGAAACAAAGTATCGCCTGCCCCAACTGTGGAAACAAAAACACTTTTACCGAAGCGCGTCAGTTTAATTTAATGTTCAAAACTTTTGTGGGACCGGTTGAAGACAGCAACAATGTTGTTTATCTGCGTCCGGAAACTGCACAAGGAATTTTTGTAAATTTCTTAAATGTGCAGAGCGCATCGCGTCAAAAGCTTCCGTTCGGCATTGCGCAAATTGGAAAAGCATTCAGAAATGAAATTAACACGAAAAATTTTCTTTTCCGTACGCGCGAATTTGAGCAGATGGAAATGCAATACTTTGTAAAGCCCGGCGAGGAAGATAAATATTTTGAATACTGGCGCGAACTGCGAATGAACTGGTTCATTGAACTCGGAATGAAGCCGGAAAATCTGCAATGGCACAAACACGAAAAACTTGCTCACTACGCAAAAGCGGCGTTCGATATTGAATTTAAATTTCCGTTCGGCTGGGGCGAAGTTGAAGGAATTCACAGCCGCACGAATTTCGATCTTTCACAGCACGAACAATTTTCCGGCAAAGCAATGAAGTACTACGATGAACAATTGAAAGAAAAATTTGTTCCGTATGTAATAGAAACATCAATCGGAGCAAGCCGTTCGTTTATGGCATTTCTTTGCGCATCGTACGATGAAGAAATGGTAGAAGGAGAAATGAGAACAGTTCTTCATCTGCATCCGAAACTTGCGCCGATGAAAGCGGCTATTCTTCCGCTTGTTAATCGCGACGGAATGGACGACATTGCGCGCAATCTTACGAATGATTTGCAAAAATCATTCCGCGTATTTTATGATGACAGCGGAGCAATCGGCAGACGGTATCGACGACAAGATGAAGTTGGAACGCCGTATTGCTTCACCGTTGATTCGCAGACATTGCAAGATCAAACGGTTACAGTTCGTGAACGTGATTCAATGAAACAAGAAAGAATTGCAATCGGCAAAGTAAAAGAATATTTGGTTGAACGAATAATATAAATATGACTATAAAATCCGTTTTTTATAATCAAGAACGATTCTCCATTCGTGCAGGATGGAGAATTCTTATTTTTCTGATTTCCATGTCCGTTTTTGGTTTTGTTGTTCTTTCCATAACAAAACCATTTTTTGCATACGTTCCAAATTTTGATATGCAAGGCGTACGAATGTTTTTTGCATATCTTGGAATTACGATTGCAACATGGTTTACGCTGCGAGTGATTGACCGGCGTCCATTTATTTCGGTCGGCTTACAAGTAAATAAAAATTCCGTAAAGGAATTAGGACAAGGAACGATTCTTGGATTCGGAATGATGTCGCTAATTTTTATTGCAGAATATTCTACCGGAATGGTGCGAATAGAATTTTTTGAATTTACGGGAATTGAATTTGCGCAAACGCTTGCATTTTCTGTTTTCACTTACACTGTTGTAGGATATGGCGAAGAATTATTATTTCGCGGGTACATTTTGCAATCTTTTGCCGAAGGAACAAATAAACTAATTGCAATGCTCACGATTTCAATTCTTTTTGGTTTTGCTCATTCGCAAAATCCTAATGTAACACCCTTTTCAATCGCAAATATTGTTTTAGCTGGAATTTGGCTGACTGTTGCATATTACAAAACTAATGCACTCTGGCTTCCGATTGGATTGCATTTTTCGTGGAATTTTACGCAAGGATTCATCTTCTCATTTCCTGTAAGCGGAACAACATCGCTTCATCAACAAATTGGAACAGCAACCCAATCCGGTCCCGATTGGATAACCGGCGGAACATTTGGTCCCGAAGGCGGAGCGTTGGCAACAATTATTATTGTTGCAGGAACGGCGTTTATTTATTTCTCACCTTGGATAAAAGAATCGGAACAGACTTGGAAATTTGAGCATTGGCTTGCTTCAAAAAAACTGCAACAACAAGAAACAAATGAAACAATGCAAGCAGGCGATATTCAGTGAAATTTTTATTCCGCATATTTCTTGTAATATTTTTTTGTTCATCGTCCCTTCTTTCGCAATGGATTTCCACGCCGGATTTTAAGGAACGCTCGCGGAAAGGAATTGATTTCGTCTATAATTTGGAATTCGAGAAAGCGGAAAAAGAATTTACTTATCTAGCAGTTACGTATCCATCAAATCCTGCGGGGAAATTTTTTCTTGCAATGATTGATTGGTGGAAAATTTTAATGAATGTTGACAATGAATCTAACGATGCCGCATTTATTAAAAAATTAGAACCTGTAATTGATCTTTGCGATAGTCTTTTAGCAATAAATGAAAATGATATAGCAGCATTGTTCTTCAAAGGAGGTTCGCTCGGATTTCGAGGACGCTTGTATGCAAACCGCGGAAGCTGGATTAAAGCCGCAAACGACGGACGTCTTGCGCTTCCAATTGTTCAGCGAGCGTACAAAATCTCTTCTGCAAACAGCGATATTTTATTGGGAACGGGAATTTACAATTATTACGCTCACGTCATTCCCGAACGCTATCCGATTGTAAAGCCGGTAATGGTTTTCTTTCCTGCCGGCGATAAACAAAAAGGAATTCAACAGCTTCTTGAGGCATCGCAAAAAGCGGAGTATGCGGCGATTGAAGCGACATATTTTTTGCTTCAATTATATTATATGTATGAAAAGCAGTTTGAACGCGCGCTTGAACTTTCTTCGTCGCTTCATAAGCGATTTCCTAATAATGTATTATTTCAGCGGTATCTCGGAAGAACATTGATAGTTCTTGCTAAGTGGGACGAAGCATTTATTGTATTTTCCGAAATGATCCGCCGCTGCGATGCAAATTACACCGGATATTACCAGCATGCCCGCCGCGAAGCGATGTATTATCTCGGCTTAATTTATATGGAAAAGAAAAATTACGGCGATGCGCTGCAATATTTTTTTGCGTGCGATGAATTAAGCAGACCGTTAGATAAAAAAGAACAATCCGGTTTTATGGCGATGGCAAATTTAAAAGCCGGGATGATTTTTGATTTACAAAAAAAACGGAATTACGCCGTACAGCAGTACAGAAAAGTTTTACAATTAAAGGATTTTGAAAATTCAACAACAATAGCAAATAAATTTTTAAAAACACCCTACACATTATGAACATAACATTACTTATTATAATTGCCGGAATAATCGCCGCCTGCGCAGAATTGTTAGGCGGAATGCTTATAGCGTCAAAAAGAGAACTATCAAGAAAACTACAAGAATATTTTATCGCTCTGGGCGCAGGATTTTTATTGGCTCTCGTTATCATTAATTTAATTCCAGAATCAATTGAACATATTGGAGGCATTGCGCCGCTGCTTATTCTTGCGGGTTTCAGCACAATTCATTTTGTTGAACATACAATTGTTGAACATCTTCATTTTGGAGAAGAAACTCACCATGAAGTAATGCTTTCCAAAACTGCAAGTTATTCGGCATTTGCAGGACTTTTCATTCATGCATTTTTTGACGGTTTGGCTATTTCTGCTGGAATGTATTACAATCTTAATTTAGGAATTATGATTTTTATTGCAATACTTCTTCATAAATTTCCGGAAGGATTAACTATTGCCTCAATTATGCTTGCGGCAAAACAACCTAAAAAAACTGCAATGTTCGCAACCATGGGAATTGCCGGCGGAACTATGCTCGGAATTTTTATGATTTTTTTCCTTTCCAATGTTGATTCCGCTATTACCGGATATGCGTTCGCATTTTCTGCAGGAGCGGCGATGTATGTTGCTGCCAGCGATTTAATTCCGGAAATAAATCATTCGCATAATCGCAAGCTTTCAGTTGTGGTATTTTTGGGTATGTTGCTTTTTTATTTCAGCGGAATGTTCTTATCAAGTTTCGTTGGGCATTAAACACTTTTAATTTCTCAAGAATAATATTTGTATCTTACTGAAGTTACGCAAAATCAAAAAAAATGCTTCGACTCGGCACAAAACCAAAGGT
>CAYXEE010000206.1:0-4931 GCA_964463935.1 uncultured Chitinophagaceae bacterium
ACGTTACGGTTTAACTGATCACATAGAATCTCGTTTTATGATGATTGTAGAGTCATATAATTTTGATCTATATGTACATACCCACACAGATAGTTCGTATAACTATGGTATCATGGTTGGGTTAAACACATTGGATAATAAAAAATTTAATCGCTATGCTGGACTAACCATTGGAAAAAAAATTAACACTTACATTAGCCCCTATCTTTCACTTATTGCGCTTTCAGAATCAAATAAAAAAATCTCTAATTATTTAGCATTGGGAACTGAAATCAAAATAACCGTTTCTGAAAAATATAAACTTAAAATTATTACAACACCTGAAATCTGTTATATTCAGCCCCCTATTAAAGATGATCTATTTCGCAGTTCTTTCTTTGGAACTATAAATATTGGAATTGCATTGAATTTTTAAGATTTTTCATTTCGTTCCCAATTTCCCAGACTGTGTGAAAGCTATCACTTGAGTCAAGTCATTCTGAACGAAGTCCGCCTGAGGCGGACGAAGTGAAGAATCTATTACAATAAACAGTGTTTAACAAATTGTACTCCTAAATAAAATTTGAGTAGAAGAGAAACACAAAAAAGAACAAAAAGGATTTCAAATAATGAGCAACAGACCGTTTTTTACGGGAATTTCAAACGCACAAGATTTTTCAACAAAAGAAGAAACACATCTTCGGCAAGCGAACGAACTTTTGGAACAATTGATTGCAGTGCCAGGCAAAAGAACAATTGAGAACACGTTTCAATTATATGATGAAATTCTGCTTCATCTTGATGCAATTGGAAATCAATGCTCGTTGATGGAAAACGTTCATCCCGATTCTGAGATGCGTTCTACAGCAGAATTGTTCAGTCAAAAAGCGGCGGCGTTTGGGACAGAACTTTCGCTGAATCGTGCCATGTACGACGCGCTTTCAGCAATGGATATTTCAAATGCGGACGAGAAAACAAAATTCTACGTTGAAAAAACTCTTCGTGATTTCCGTCTTTCGGGTGTTGATAAAGACGAAGCAACGCGAAACAAAATAAAATCGTTGCGCGATGAACTTGTACATATCGGACAAGATTTTTCGCGCAACATTCGCGAAGATGTGCGAACCGTAATAATTAATGATGTGAGCGAACTAGACGGACTTCCGCAAGATTATATTGAACGACACAAACCGAATGAAAAAGGCGAAATCATTCTCACTATAAATTATCCAGATGCAGTTCCGGTATTCACGTATGCAAAAAGCGAATCACTGCGAAAACGAATGTATATCGAATTCAACAACCGCGCGTATCCAAAAAATATGGAAGCGCTGGATAAACTAATTGCAAAACGTTACGAACTTGCGCAAACGCTCGGCTTTCAAAATTGGGCTTCGTGCATAACAGCAGATAAAATGGTTGGAAGCGAACAACGCGCTTCGGAATTTATTGAAAAAATTGCCGGCGCATCGCTTGAAAAATCAAAATTAGATTACAAACAGCTTCTTTCCAGAAAACAAAAAGATATTCCAGCGGCAACAGAAATTCATCCGTGGGAATCGGGATATTATTCCGAGCTTCTCCGCAAAAGCGAATACGATTTTGATGCGCAAAGCGTCCGCCCTTATTTTCAATACAACCGCGTAAAAGATGGAATCTTAAATGTAACAAGCGCGTTGTTCGGCGTTGAATTTAAAAAGAATTCGGAAATCCCCGTGTGGCATTCTTCCGTAGAATGTTACGAAATGTTTGAAGAGGGAATTCTTTCCGGAAGATTTTATCTTGATATGCACCCGCGCGAAAACAAATATAATCACGCCGCGCAATTTGGAATTTGCAACGGAATTATCAATAAACAGATTCCTGAAGCCGCGCTTATTTGCAATTTTCCCGGCGGCGATGAAAATGATCCCGGTTTAATGGAACACAATGATGTAGTAACGTTTTTTCACGAATTCGGACATTTGCTTCATCATCTTTTTGGCGGCAGACAGCCGTGGATTGGAATTTCCGGAATTACGTGCGAATGGGATTTTGTTGAAGCGCCGTCGCAATTACTTGAAGAATGGGCGTGGGACTCATCAACATTGCAGAAATTTGCAACGCATTATCAAACTAACGAACCGATTCCGAGTTCATTAGTTGACCCAATGCGGCGCGCAAAAGAATTCGGAAAAGGCTTGCAAGTGCGCCAGCAAATGATGTACGCAAAACTTTCTCTTTCTTGTTACAACAATAATCCGAAAAATATTAACACGGATGATTTAGTAAGAACATTGCGCGAACAATATACGCCGTATAAGTTTGTGGAAGGAACTCACATGCAAACTTCATTTGGTCACTTGGACGGATATTCTGCAATCTATTATACGTATATGTGGTCGCTTGTTATTGCAAAAGATTTCTTTTCGTTATTTAATGAAAAAAATATGCTTGATTCAAAAACAGCATCTGAATACAGAAAAAAAATTCTTGCCGCCGGCGGTTCAAAATCCGCGAACGATATGGTGAAAGATTTTCTCGGCAGAGAATTTCAATTTGACGGCTGGAAACAATGGCTGGAAAATTAATTTAAAATCTGAAGTTACGCAGATGGTCATGCTGAGCCTGCCTGCACGAAGCCGATGCTTCGTTTCGGCAAAGGCAGGCGAGGCACGCTTAAGTTTGTAAGGTCATCCTTCGACTCATCCTTAAAAAACAAAGGATTTGCGCAGGATGACCTTAATTTTTAGTGCCGAGTCGAAGCATTTTTTATTTTGCGTAACTTCAGTTAAAATGTAGCCGCAGATTGATGGTTGGAAAATTAATTTAACAGGTAGCCGCAGACTTTATGTCTGCGGTTTTATTTTTCTACGTTTAAAAATTTATCTGTAACGATAGCAGCGTGCTTTTTGTTGTTACATCTGAAATTAACGTAAATGGAATTCTCTTAATTTCTGTTTTATTTACGTAAATTTTTTCTCCCTCTGCGGCAATCGCATCAACAATATTGTAAATATAAATTGCAGACGCGGCAATAAAACAGCCAAGAGAAATATTGTTATAAGTATTTGCATTGTCATTATAATAATCGCGAAGCGTTTGCGTGCGGGAATTTTTTGCGTCGCTTTCAGCCGTTATTTTTAAATTAGAAAAGACAAATCCCGAAACTAAAGAAGCTGTTAAACCCCCTGCAATACAATATCCTTTAATGGATTCGCCTTTAGAAAACTGCGCATAGCTTGGCAATAATGCCGAGCGTAAAAAATATGTAGTCTTTGTCGGCGGGGAAGTTTGTTCTTCTAAAAGTTTTGGAAAAGAAACAAGCGACCAGACGCGATGCAAATCTTTTTCCTGTTCAATATATCGCTCAGTTATTTTTTGTTCAGAAAAATTTATTCCCGATCGCTTGCCACGTACTTGAGATTTTGCATTTTCTTCAGAAAGGAGTTTGGCTTCTTCTAAGATTTTGCTTTCGCCGTAACCGACAAAATAATCATTGCGAAAACCATTTGGTATTTCAGTAATCCATTTAGGACGCTCAGTTGAAAACAACAAAGAATAAAAACCAAGCAGTACAAATAAGTATTTCATGCTTTTATATAAGGCGGTTGAATGTAGGCAAGCATCGGAAAATGTTTTGTATTTAATGTTGTAAGCGGTATTTGATGTTTTTGCGAAGTTGCGGCAATTATTGCATCTGCAATACCAACGCCATGACTTTTAAAATATTGCTGTTTTAATTTTCCGGCAGCTTCTGCTATTTCTGCCGTTACAGGATAAATAATAAAATCTTTCAAAAACAGTCTAATAATTTCATCTTCTTTTTTATTTCTTGAGCCGGAGTATAACTCGGCTACAGAAATAACGGACACGGCAACATTCTTTTCCGCTAAATTTTCAAGATACTGGACTGCTTCATTAATGCCTCGCAGATAATCTATTAAAACGTCAGTATCAATCAAGAAAATTGAAAGCGCCATTAGATTCTATCCCACTGGTCGCGCAAAGTTTTTGCAGAAATGGAATCGTGGTCTTTCCATAATCCCTTTGCCTGTTGTATATTTTCTAAAAAATTGCGAGAAGGAGCGTTTTTTAACATTTCATCAATTGCTTGTGTTATTAACTCGCTTTCGCTACTGCCTGTTTGATGCGCCAGTTTTTTTAAAGCAAAAAACTTTTCTTCGCTTATGAGTATTTGTGTTGTGTACATTATTTTACCATTTCGTTAGTACAAATTAAGAAGCGGGGAAGGGAAAAGCAAATGTTCCACTGATATAACAATTGAAACTTCTAAAAAATGTTATTTCATATTCGTAATTCTGCTGGAATTCTCTCGCCAAGGTATGCTCGCTGTTTTTCATTTTTTGCATCTCGCAAACCAGATTTGTATATTTTAGAAAAAGGAACACACAATGAACGCATATAAAGCAAAATACAGCAACGGAACCGTGCAACTGTTGGAGCAGCCGCCAAAACAATTTTCAACAAAAGAACAAGATGTTGTTGTTCTTTTTTTGGATGAAAGCAGCAATAAAAATGCTGTTACTTCTATCTCCGCAAAAGAATTAGAACCCCTTATAGGCATTGTAAGTCTCGGCGGCGATGCTGTAAAAGACAAAAAAGCGCTCTATGACAAATAACATAGTTCTTGACAGTAGTTTCTTGGTTGCATTGTTTGATGAAACGGATACCTTTCATGAACGAGCAACAAATCTTCATAACGAATACAAACAACTTCAATTACGTCCGGTTATTTTAGATTGTGTTGTCAACGAAACTATTTCTGTTGTTACAAGAAGATTGTTACAAAAACAACGCGGACATATTCTTCAAGAACGTTTAACGCACATTTCAACAATTCTTTCTTCCATCGGAATTCAATACACTTCCAATTTTTTTCAAATGAACTTTGAACATATTGTGGAAATAATTATTGCGAGCAATGGGTCGTTCAGTTTTAACGATGCTTT
>CAYXEE010000207.1:0-4881 GCA_964463935.1 uncultured Chitinophagaceae bacterium
ATCCCTTCGGGACCTTCGGGAGGCGCCTGCCTGCCAAAGTGTTTGGCAGGCAGGCTCAGCATGACCATAATTGTAATTTTGCGTAACTTTAGTTATAGAGAAATGAGAAATGAACAACCAAGTATGTTTGTCCTGCTCTGAAAATATTTTTCAACTGTCTCTAAAAAAAATACCGCACATTCATCGTCATATTGGAAAAATCTTTAATCGGAACGCCGGATTGACGCTGGAATTCTTTCCATCCTTGAATTTCAATAAGCGATTGAGATGAAAGACGCAGAATAATGCGCGTTGTCGGTCCGATGCTGGCAAAACCGCCGCTGTACTGTTTTTTATTGTTTGCGTACGTATATTTTTTTTGAGCAAATGAGCGGATGCCAAACGCAAAATAAAAACGTTCTTCGCGCGTATAGCGAAGTTGCGGCGAGAATGTAATTTCTTCTGCGCGCTGCTGGGGGCGTTCAGAAAAACCGCTCCACAGCAATTCGCCGCGTTCATAAACTTTTACCTGCGCAAAAAAATCCGCGCCGACAGTCTGCGAAAAATTATACGATGTTGAATCTACAATGGAAAATTGACGGTACGAATAACTGTTGAGCGTTGGAATAATGTTTTCGAAATCGAACACGGTATAATTTGCGTACACTTCAAACGCATTATACATGGAAAATTTATCAGACGGATGATACAATATTTCCGGTTTTAAACTGAGTATTCTGTTTTTATTATTGTTTGCGCTTTTGTAACGGGAAATGTACACCAAATGCGCCAGCGTTGCTTCGGCGGCGATGGCAAAACTCAATGCGCTGTTGTACGAGTGAAACCAGCGAAACGACGATGTAAGAAGAAGTTCATCGCGGTCATCTGTATTGGAAGAATCGGGCGTATCGTATTTTAAAACATTTATGGCGCCGTTAAATTGAATTTCATCCGAAGGAGAAACAAACGCCGTTGTGTTTGTTTTTATTGTTGTGCGCACCGCCGTATTATCTAATTTTTTTTCGCGCCTTTGCCGTTTTTCAAATGTGGCGGATTCTATTTCGCCGGAATGCTGCGCGTTGTGATTTTCATCCCGTTCGTTAATTGCTAATCCTAACGATGAAAAAAGATTTGACGAACGATAATCAACATCCCACGCGCCTTCAAGACGCAATTCTTCCACCGTTGTAGAAAGATAATCGGCGTCGCCGGCAACAAATCTGTACGCATTTCCTATTTTTCGCGATTCAACATTTGTAGTAAACCGCGTCGAAAATCCGCTCCCAAGGTAATATCGGATGAGATTTTGAATTCCGTAAATGCGTTCGGCGCGAGAGCGCACGTTTGACTGTACGCCGAATTTATTTTTTACAGAATCGCCGGCGGGAATATAAAAATCCAATTGATTATTGGAATAGCGGATACGAACGCTGTCCATAGAATTTTCTGCAAATTCTTTTGCAATAAAAAGCTGCGCGCCGTTGCTGCGAAACATTCTGGGTTTAAACACGCTTTCGTTAATGCGCGCAGAAAATGCCGCGCGGTAGCCGCCGATTTCCAGCGAATCAGCTTCTGCAAGAATGCGGTAATTTATTCCTTCATCTTCTTCGTTCTGCTGTTTATCAAAACGAACGCCGGCAAGAGGCGTAAGAGAAATATTGCGTACGGGAAAAAATGTAAAGCCCAAAACTCCGCTGTGAATTCCTGTATTGTTTTCCCCGAGCGATTTTTTATCGGATAGGCGGTATTGGTTATCGGAAACAAGATACGACTCGGCGGCGGCGCGCAATGCAAATTGGCGCGAAATGTTCTGCGACAGATAAAAAGCAAAATTATTTTCGTCTCGAAACGAACCAATAGTCTGTTTTATGAGCGATGAAGAAAATAATTCTTTTACCGAAAACGCTAAATTATTTTCATCAATTATAGTGTAGTTTAGCGCGCCGTTCCAGCGATATGTATAAACATTACGCTCGAACAGCGCCGATGTTTTGTTGGAATCGCGCGCAACATTCGGACGAAGCGAAAAAATTTCCGTCTGCGCATGCAAATAGCGAACGCAGAGAAAAAAAATTATGCCGTATTTTTTTATTTCCGAGTTTACCACAAATTTTTCAAAGAATAATGCGGTTCATAGCCAAGCAATCGTTTTGCTTTGTTGTAAGAAATTATTGCGTCAGCGCCGGAAAATTCCGCGTTAAAATTTTTTGTATCAGGATAAAATTTTTCCAGCAGTTCTTTTGAATTTATTCCGGTCCAATTCTCTTTAGCGGCGATAAAGAATTCTTCGTGCAGGTTTTCAAGATTTTTTTCAATTGCCAGCCGATGCGCCCGTGCAACATCGTACGCATGAACATACGTCCAAAGGTTTTTGCGCCATTGCTCGTATTCCAAAACTAATTTTTTGTAAAACGGTATCATCGTTTCTTCGGGGACCCAAATCCACGGCTCGCGCAGCGCAATCGTTCTCATTCCATATTTTGCGGAATATGAACGAAGCATCTGTTCGCACATAACTTTGCTTAATCCGTATGTATCTTGCGGGCAAGTTGGATGTAATTCATCAATCGGAATATATTCCGGCGACATTTTATTCGTCATAAACGCAAAGCCGAGCGTAGATTCGCTAGAAGTAAATACAACTTTTGAAATTCCATTTTGCGCGGCGGCTTCCAAGATATTGAATGTTCCGTTTACGTTTACGCGAAAAATTCGTTCGGCGGAATCTTCCAACGGATGCGGAATTCCGGCAGAGTGAATAATTGCGTCATATCCTTTCACAGCAGAAAGAACATCGGCAAGTTGAAGAACATCCACTTTGTGAAATTTTACAGATGATTTCTTGGGAGGAAGCAGGTCAAGAACGCCGACTGAATAATTATGTTGAAGCAGTTCGTCAACAATATATTTGCCGACTGTTCCGCTGCCGCCGGTTACAAGAATTTTCATATTGTTTTTTTTGTTTTTCTTCAAAGTAAAATGCAATTTGCGCAATAACAAGAATTTTTTTCATTTGTTTTTGCCGTTTGAATTGATTCACGGTTTACGGTATATTATTTGAAGACGTTTTGTTTTCGCCGGAATGAATCCAGCGGTTACTTTGTGGTGTTTTGTTGCGTCGGAATAAATCCAGCGGTTACGGTATAGCAGCAGAAATAACGATGGAGAAATAAACTCTTTATAAAATTAAAGGAATTGTATGTTCAAAAAAATTTTTACAGCAACAGTTTTTCTGGCAATAATTATTTCCGCGCAGGAACAGCCGAAAAAATATTGGATTTATTTTACCGATAAACATATTTCCTCTGCGGATAATTTTTCCGCAGAAGATGCCCGTTCAATAGGAATAAGCGAGCGAGCGTTAAAACGGCGCGCTAAAGTTTCTGCCGGAATTGATGAAACGGATTTTCCCGTTTCACAAACGTATGTTGATCAATTAGCGCCGCTGGGAATTACGATTGAACGTACATCGCGCTGGTTTAACGGCATTTCGGCGTTTCTTACAGCAGAACAAAAAGAAAAAATTGCCCGCTTCCCTTTTGTAAAAGAAATTATTCCTGTACAAATTTTTACAAAACGTAAACTTCTTGAAACAGAAACTGCGCCGCTGCAATTACGCAAACCTTCCGCCGATAGATTTAATTATGGTTCGTCGTTTACGCAGATGAATACTATTAACGCAATTGCGGTTCACAATATTAGAATTACCGGGCGCGGCGTTTTAGTTGGAATGCTGGATTCAGGATTCCGATGGAAATCGCACGAAGCGCTGAAGGACAGAACAATAATTGCCGAGCGCGATTTTATTCAAAATGATAATGTAACAGAAAATCAGACGGGAGACCGTTCAGACCAAGATGCGCATGGAACTGCAACAATGTCTGCGCTCGGAGGATTTAAGGATGGACAGCTAATCGGTCCGGCATTTAACGCAGATTTTATTCTTGGAAAAACGGAATACATTCCGACTGAAACAAATATTGAAGAAGATAATTGGGTTGCAGGAATCGAATGGATGGAAAAGCAAGGCGTAGATATTGTGAGCAGTTCGCTCGGCTACAGCGAATTTGACGCGGGGCAAAAAAGTTACACATATCAAAATATGAACGGCAAAACCGCAACGACTACAAAAGCGGCGGTTATCGCCGCGCGCAAAGGAGTTGTTGTTGTAAGCGCAATGGGAAATGAAGGAGCGGCTTTGTGGCATTATTTAACATCGCCGGCGGATGCGGACAGTATAATTTCTGTCGGCGCGGCAACAAGCGCGGGAGTTATTGCATCGTTTAGTTCTGTCGGTCCCACAAGTGATGGAAGAATTAAACCTGATGTTGTCGCACAAGGAACAGTTGTCTATTGCGCAACAACATCCAAAACATCGCTCTATACTTATATGCAGGGAACTTCTCTTTCCACACCGCTGACTGCGGGAGTTGCGGCGATGATTCTTTCGGCTTTCCCGGAATTAACGCCCGTGCAAGTGCGCGATGCGCTTCGCACAACGGCAAGCAACGCCGCTTCGCCGAATAATTCGGCGGGCTGGGGAATGATTAACGCTTACAACGCTTTACTTTCGCTCGGAACAATTATCAGCACTGACCCGGAAATTTCTTTAACGGTGGATAGTAATTATCAAATTGGTTTTTACGTTATTTCAAACAAAGGAATAAAAAAAGATTCCGTAAAAATATTTTATTCGTACGATAATGGGAAAACTTTTTCTTCTCTCGCGGCGGCGCAGACAGAAATAATAAACGGAACAAAAAATTCAGGAAAATATTCCGCAGTTGTTCCGAAAAATCCTAGCGGCGGAAGCGTAAAATTTTATGCGCGCGCGGTTGATTCTACCGGCGCGGCGCGTTCGTGTCCGTTTCAAGCTCCCGCAGTCTATTATGATACACAAAC
>CAYXEE010000208.1:0-4858 GCA_964463935.1 uncultured Chitinophagaceae bacterium
CGCGCGTTATTCGCCAAACAATCGGAAAAGATTTACCCGAAGGTTTTCAGCGTGCAGAATTTTTACAGGAAAAAGGTTTTGTTGATATTGTAGTTCCGCGTAAAGATTTGAAAGCGGCTATTTCGAATCTGCTTTCTATGATGTATCTTTGAGCGCTATGAAAGTTTATCTTCTCCAATTCTCGATAGCAAAAATCAATCCGCGAAGTTTGCCGTAGAATTAATGAAATCAGGTTTAGGTAAAAAAATTATTTAATGCAGGAAATCATTGATATAACGTTGGCGATTGCGCAGCGTCTGAGCAATGCAGAAATACCGTATATGGTCAGCGGTTCGGTCGCAGCATCATTTCATTCTGTTACTCGAATGACAAATGATATTGATATTGTTATTAATATCAGCAATAAAGAGAGAAACAAAATATTGAATCTTTTTAAGGACGAATATTATATCTCGCAACAGGCAATAGACGATGCATTTGCTGGAATTGGTATGTTTAATATTATTCACAATAAAAGTATTGTTAAATGCGATTTAATTTTGTTGAAAAGCGACGAATTCTCCCGCAGCGCATTTTTACGCGCTTGCAAAGTAAAAGTTGATGGCTTTGAACTGCGAGTAATATCTTTAGAAGATTTGATTCTACAAAAACTATTGTGGAAAAAAGAAACTGGTTCTGAACGGCAATTACAAGATGTTTCTAATGTTATTGAAGCTAACAAATTGAACATTGATAAAAAATACTTGTATGAGTGGGCAAAAAAAATTAAGGTAATGCATGACGTGGAAAAATATTTCGCCTGATACATCGGAAGAAATTCATGATAAAGTGATTGAACTTTATTCCGCGCTTTCTCCCAAAGAAAAATTATTGAAATGTTCGTCGTTTTTCAGTTCGGCAAAACGGATTGCGCGCGCAAGTATTCTTCATGAAAATCCTGAAATGAACGCAATTGATTTAGAAATGGCAGTTTTTCGCAGAATCTATAAAAATGATTTGTGCGAAGAAATTATGCAAGATTTTGAACGTCATTATCGTAATTTATTTGAAACAAAAAAAACTTGAAAAATTTCACTTCGATTTTAGAATTTCACGCTCATCTTCAAAATTTACGCGCATCAGGAAAAATTATCGGTTTTGTTCCAACAATGGGATATTTGCATGAAGGACATCTTGCGCTTATCCGCGAAGCAAAAAAACAATCCGATGTTGTCGTTGTTTCCATTTTTGTTAACCCGGCGCAATTTGCGCCGAACGAAGATTTCAAAAAATATCCGCGTGATATTGAACGCGATTCCCGCTCGGCGCGCGATGCGGGCTGCGATATTCTTTTTGTTCCAACGGCGGAAGAAATGTATCCCAATGGTTTTTCCACGTATGTTACAGTGGAAGAATTATCGTCTGTTCTGGAAGGGAAATTTCGTCCGACGCATTTTAAAGGCGTAACAACGGTTGTTTTAAAATTATTCAATCTTGTACAGCCGCACAAATCATTTTTCGGTCAGAAAGATGCGCAGCAGTGCGTTGTGATTAAAAAAATGACGCGCGATTTAAATGTTTCAACAGAAATTAGTATTGTTCAAACCGTACGGGAAAGCGATGGGCTTGCAATGAGTTCGCGCAACGTTTATCTTACAGAGCGGCAACGCAGCGATGCCGCGGTACTTTACAGCGCATTGCAATTCGCTAAAGAAAAAATTGAATCGGGCGAACGGAATGCGCAAAACATTCTGCAAAAAATGACGACAATGATTTCTGAAAAACCGGAAACAAAAATTGATTATATTGAATTTGTTGATGCAGAAAATTTACTGCCGATACAAGAAATTCAAGATGGAATGACGATTCTCATTCCGCTTGCGGTTCGATTCGGTTCAACAAGATTGATAGATAATATTATTTTACGCACGTAATTACAAAAACAGATGACAAATTTTGCAACAATAATAATGGCGGCGGGAAAAGGGACGCGAATGAAAGACCCGTCGAAAGCCAAAGTAATGTTTGAAGTGAACAACAAACCGATGATTCAGCATGTTGCTGAACTTGCAAAATCAGTCGGCTCTGAAAAAATAATTACGGTTGTAGGTTATCAGCGCGAATCTGTGGTTGAACAACTAAGCAAGGTAATGCCGGAAATTCAATTTTGCGTTCAAGACCCGCAGCTCGGAACAGGTCATGCAGTAATTCAGGCAGAACCGCTTTTGCGAACATACAAAGGAGAGGTTCTTGTTCTTTCCGGCGACGTTCCGATTCTTCGCAAAGTAACAATTGAAAAATTGATTGAGCAGCACAGAGATAATAATGCCGTCGGAACAATTCTTACAGCAGAACTGGACGACCCGACAGGATATGGAAGAATTCTGCGCAGTAAAACAGGTTACGTTCTTGGAATTAAAGAACACAAAGACGCTACTGATGAACAGCGCACCGTGAAGGAAATAAATTCCGGAATTTATCTTTTTGATAATAAGTATCTTTTTGACGCGTTGCAGCATATCAATCCGCACAATGCACAAAATGAATATTATTTGACCGATGTTTTCAGTTATTTTTACAAGCATAAATTGGTTGTTTCTGCAATGGTTACGGATGATCCGAACGAAATTCGAGGCGTAAATACATTTGAGCAATTAAAAGAGGCGGAAGAAGTATTGAACAAACGAACTTCATAATGCGTCTAAATGTTATATTGACAAACGAGTTCGTTTTTTTTAATTTGAAGCAGTGAAGGAGGATTTATGAAAAAGATATTCTTACTAATGATAGCAATATTCTTGTTCAATATTGGCGTTGAAGCGCAATTTAAACCAAAATCTGGGACACAAACAAATGTTGCCGATTCATTCATAAAGCCGCAAGATAATTGGTTTTCATTTTTTAATCCGAACAACTTTGAAATGCGGCATAGTTATTCTGCAAGCTATATGATGTCTGGCGGACAGGGATTAGCGCTGCAGAGATATACCAATACAATGACGTACCAATTTGCACCAAACTTAAATGCGCGCGTGGATATTAGTTTGCAAAATTCTCCATACAGCACTTTTGATTATCGTTTGCAAAATCAATTTAATAAAATTTCATTATCGCGTGCGGAAATAAATTATTCGCCGTGGGAAAATACATTGTTAAGAGTTTCGTACCGCGAATTCCCTTACGGTTACTACGGAATGTATTCTCCCTACAATAATTGGTATTCTGGAATAAATTTTAACGAGGGTGATTAAATTATTTTTACGCAATAGATTTTAACAAATAACCGAGAAGTCGTTCCCGATTTCTCGGTTATTTTTTTGTTTTAAATGCATGAAAAATAAATCAAAACAAAATATAATATTACTTCTTGTTATTGCACTGCTTATTCTGTTCAACGGAATGCAGTTGTATGGAATATTTTCTGATGAACCGATTATTGTTCCGCAAAAAAAACAAAATAAAAATTCACCTGCTGATACATCTTTTGTTCCGCTACAAATAAATGTATTGAACGGATGCGGCATAAACGGCGTTGGAACGGCGATGACGACGTATTGCCGCTCCATTGGATATGATGTTGTTGAAATGGGAAATTACAAATCATTTGATGTTGAACATTCTCTAGTAATTGATAGAAGCGGAAAAAATGAAGAAGCTGTACGGCTTGCGCGGCAATTAGGAATTTCTCCGAATAATGTGGTTAAACAATTTTCAACTGAACATTTAGTAACGGCTTCCGTCGTTATCGGCAAAGATTATAAAGAACTTCGGCCTTGGAAATAAAATAATATGGTAACAAAAACATTAGCAAAAAAAATTGCACAAGCATCGTTGTCAAAAAAAGCGTACGATGTTGTAATTATGGATTTACGTAAACTCACCACAATGACAGATTATTTTGTCGTCTGTTCTGTTGATTCCGATACGCAGGCGCGCGCAGTTGCGGATGCTGTTAAGCACGAATTGCAGCAGCACGGTGAAGAACCGTTTCGTAAAGAGGGATATTCCGAAGGAAGGTGGATATTGTTGGATTATGTTGATGTTGTAACGCATATTTTTCATAAAGACGTTCGTTCATTTTACAATCTTGAAAAATTATGGGGCGACGCAAAATTTGAAGCAATTGAAGACAAATCTCAAATAACAAAAATTGAAAAGAAAACTTCCGGTGTTAAGAAATCTGTTAAAAAACAGCCGCGAAAAAGAACTAATACTGAAAAATGAAAGAAACACTTCAAGCCCAAATAGCAAAAATTCTGCAAGAATTAAACTTACCTGCACAACAAATTGCTTTTGAAAAACCAAAAGTTGAAGAGCATGGCGATTTAACGACAAATATTGCAATGGCTCTTGCAAAATCTGCAAAAAAAAATCCGCGCGATATTGCCAATGCTATTGTAGAAAAATTAAAAGTTGAAGAACAGTTTTTATCTTCTGTTGAAATTGCCGGACCCGGATTTATCAATTTTAAATTTTCTGATAATTATGTTGTTGAATCTTCAAAAGAAATTCTAAAACAATCGGATAATTTTGGCAAAACAACAATCGGTGCGAACAAAAAAACAAATGTTGAATGGGTAAGTGCAAATCCTACGGGACCGCTCCACAGCGGACATGGCAGACAGGTTATTCTCGGTTCTGCCATTGCGCGTTTGCTTGAATGGACTGGGTATGATGTAACGCGAGAATATTATTTCAACAATGCCGGCAATCAAATGCGTACGTTGGCGCAAAGTATTTATGCGCGCTATCGGCAGGAACTCGGCGGCGATTTTCCTTTTCCTGAAGAAGGATATAAAGGAGATTATATTGTTGAAATTGCAAAAGAAATTGTTCAACTGCACGGCGAAAAATTCCGTAATAACGAAAACGATATTTC
>CAYXEE010000209.1:0-4854 GCA_964463935.1 uncultured Chitinophagaceae bacterium
AATAACCTATGGCTACTTTTTTACTCTAACTCCTTTTATTTTGGACAGCAATGATAGTAAATACTGTTTTTGTGTTTGAAAAAGTCGAAGTCAAATCTGATGGAAAATCGTTGTCGTTAAATTATATTTTTTAGTGTCGCAAAGGTGTAAAATGTCGCAAAGGTATGTCGCAAAGGTATATCAATTTTTATCATTTTAGCCGTTTTTATGTCGCATAGTGTCGCAAAGTATCTCAACTGTAATTGTTAATATTTTAAATAGTTTCGTTTTTGGGCAATTTTGGGCAATTTCAGGCGTTGTTTGTCTCAAATTGGTGGCACAGAGCAGTTTTTGGTGTGGTTTTGTCTCAAGTATCTGTCATGGCAAAAAATTATCGGCGTGCAAAAATTTTGCATATAAAGCCGTAAACCCGCAAAAATAAAGCACTTATCTCCTCATAATAATGCAACTCGCATTGCACAAAGTTTAGCGTTTTGTCTCAAATTGCTGTCGCGTTGCACTGTCGCGTTGCATTTTGTCTCAAATTGCTGTCGCGTTGTACAATGTTGATTTTTTTTCTTGACTTTTGCCTTTCCACGATATAAATTTAGGTAGTCCTAAATATTAAATATTGGATACCAAATTTATGCCAAGCGAACAAATTGAAAATTACATCAAAAATATTTACAAGCTGCAATCTTCAGAAGGAAAAGTAACAACAACCTCGCTTTCAAAAAATCTTAACATTTCCCCGGCGTCTGTTACTGAGATGGTGAAAAAACTTGCCGAAGAAGGAGCGCTGACGCATACGCCTTACAAAGGGGTTGAATTGACAGAAAGCGGAAAACTCACTGCGCTTCGAATTGTGCGCAAGCACCGTTTGTGGGAAATGTTTTTGGCGGATGTTTTGAAATTCAGCTGGGACGAGATTGACGAAGAAGCAGAACGATTTGAACATATCATGTCCGAAAAAATGGAAGACAAAATAGACGAAGTGCTGGGTTATCCGAAAATTGATCCGCACGGAGACCCGATTCCGGCAAAAGATGGAACAATTACTGCTGCGGTAAGTTTTCCATTAGTTGAGGCATCGGAAGGAAAAATTGTCCGTGTTTTACGAGTCAGCGATGCCGATTCTGAAATGCTTCAGTATGTTTCTTCTATCGGAATTGGTTTGAACAAAAAAATTGTAATAAAGCAAAAAATGAAATTTGATAATTCGATGCTTATTGCGGTAAACAAAAAAGAGATTAACATCAGCGAAAAAATTGCTGAAAATATTTTTGTAGAATTAGCGCGAGGTAAAAATGATTCATCCGATTGATGCGCTTGTTATTGCAGGAATTATATTTTTAGTTTCTGCAATTCTCATCATTCCCCGCTACGGAATAATTTCGCGCATTCGTAGAGCGCGGCTGGGCATTCGCCGCATTATGATTGAAGATGCGCTCAAACATCTGTTCGATTGCGAAACAAAAAAAATATTCTGTACAACGCAAAGCATCGCGGGCTCTCTGGTAATTTCTGTTGACCATGCCGCTAAACTTATTTCACGGCTTGGAGCAATGGGATTGCTTTTCAACAACGGAACATCAATTGAACTAACTGCAGAAGGACGCACGTACGCTCTTCGCGTTATTCGTATTCACCGCTTATGGGAACAATATCTTGCAGATCAAACAAGCGTTCCGGAAACCGAATGGCATGCTTCAGCTGAATTGCAAGAGCACACTATGACGCGCGATCAAACGGAAGAACTTGCGGCGCGCATCGGAAACCCACAATACGATCCGCACGGAGATCCGATTCCGAGCGTCAGCGGAGAAATTCCGCCGGCAAAAGGACAATCGTTGGTAACATTAAAAACCGGCGCTGTTGCAAAAATTACACATATAGAAGATGAGCCGGAAGCCGTGTACGCGCAGATTGTTGCCGAAGAATTATTTATCGGAACAAAAATTTTTATGATTGAACAGACGAACGAGCGTGTTCGCTTTTCTGCAAATGGCGATGAAATTATTCTCGCGCCAATTGTCGCATCAAACATAACAGTTGAACCTCTTGCTAACGAAAAACATGCGGCTCGACCGATGCAAACTCTTCTTTCATTGCAGCAGGGAGAATCGGCAAATGTTCTTGGAATTTCCCATGCCTGCCGCGGACAGCAGCGAAGACGCTTGCTTGATCTTGGCGTTGTACCCGGGACAATTATCAAACACGAATTTGAAAGCGCTGCCGGCGATCCGATTGCATACAATATTCGCGGCGCAATGATTGCACTGCGGCGTCAGCATGCAAATCAAATTTTTATTCAGAAGAATTAATTTTGTCATTTCGAACGAAGCCGAGATATGAAAAATTTGACGAATCACACTTCGACTTCGCTCAGTGTAACATATTTTTTACTTTACAATTATTATGATAAACACAACTAATCCTAATTGCGAAACTTGTCCGGTACATAACGCCGGAAATTTAATTAAACTAGGAATTGATATGAGCCAATTCGATTTTGTGATTGCGCTCGCAGGTAATCCGAATACGGGGAAAAGCACCGTTTTTAATGCGCTTACAGGACTTCGCCAACATACAGGAAATTGGCCCGGGAAAACCGTAACACGCGCTGAAGGCGGCTTTGGATACAATAACAAACGATTTAAAATTGTTGATTTGCCCGGGACATATTCGTTGCTTTCTACAAGCACAGATGAAGAAGTAGCGCGCGATTTTATTCTTTTCGGTCAGCCGGATGTTACGGTCATTGTAATAGAAGCCACGCGATTAGAAAGAAATCTGAATTTAGCGTTGCAAGTTCTAGAAATTACAGATCGGGCGGTTGTTTGTTTAAATCTTATGGATGAAGCGCGGCGTCACAACTTGCAGGTAGATGCGCGCGCATTATCGCGCGACCTTGGCGTCCCGGTTATTCCCTGTGCGGCGCGGCAGAAAGAAGGAATACCTGAATTGTTGCAAAGTATTTTTGATGTTGCCGCCGGCGCGTATATCTGCAAACCGCGAAGGTTGCATAAAATTTCCCCAACGTTAGAAAAATCAATTTCATCGTTAACGGATAAAATTAAAATACAATTTCCTTCGCTTCCCAATGCGCGCTGGATTGCGCTTCGTTTATTAGAAGGCGACCAAAGAATTATTGACGCAATTAAAAACGGAGAATTAGGAAATTTACAACGGTACGACGTTTTACAATCCGCCGTTGCCGAAGGAACATTATCGTCGTTATCAAAGGATTTATTATGAAACCAGAAAAAGAGAGAAACGAATTATTATCAATTGCAAATAATTTGCGATGGGAAATCGGCGAAAATTTTCACGATGCTGTTGTTGAAGCAATTTATACCGACGCAAATGCAATCGCTGAACGCGCAGTAACATTTCCCAAAAAGAAAAAGAAATTTGATATTGATTCCGCGCTTGATAAAATTTTAACAAACCGATGGACCGGTTTTCCAATAATGTTTTTGCTGCTCGGAATTGTTTTCTGGATTACCGTTGAAGGAGCAAATGTTCCATCTGCAATGATTGCGTCATTACTTGTAGATACAATTCATCCTTGGCTAAAAACCGGATTATTGGAAATCGGCTTTCCGTGGTGGCTTATCGGCGTAACAATTGACGGCGCTTATCTTGCGCTTGCGTGGGTTGTAAGCGTTATGCTTCCGCCAATGGCAATATTTTTTCCGTTGTACACATTGCTGGAAGATTTCGGATACCTTCCCCGCGTTGCATTTAATATGGATAATCTTTATCGCAGAGTCGGCGCGCACGGCAAACAGGCATTAACTATGAGCATGGGATTTGGATGCAATGCCGCAGGAGTTGTTGCAACGCGCGTTATTGATTCTCCGCGCGAACGTTTGATTGCAATTATCACCAATAATTTTTCACTTTGCAATGGAAGATGGCCTACGCAGATTTTAATTGCATCAATTTTTTTCGGCTCGCTTGCCCCTGCCCATCTTGCAGGTTTTGTTACAGCCGCCGCGGTTGTAGGCGTTGCGTTGCTTGGAATTATATTCAGTCTGCTTGTTTCACTCGGCTTATCAAAATCAATTTTAAAAGGGCAGGCATCGGCGTTTAGTTTAGAACTTCCGCCGTACCGACCGCCGAGAATTCTGCAAACATTGTACACATCGCTGATTGATAGAACGCTTATCGTTTTATGGCGCGCCGTTGTTTTTGCCGCTCCAGCTGGAATTGTAATCTGGTTGGTTTCCAATATTACTTTTAACGGTGAAAGTATCGCTGAACTTTTCATAAACTTTTCGCATCCGTTCGGCTGGCTGCTCGGATTAAACGGCGTAATTCTTTTAGCGTACATAATTGCAATTCCTGCAAACGAAATAGTCATTCCAACAATTTTAATGTTAACCGTGTTAGCAGCAAAACTTTCCGGAATTGGCGGCGGCGCCGGCGTTATGTTTGAATTGGATGATGCTAATGCCGTAGCAAATATTTTACATACCGGCGGATGGACAATATTAACAGGAATGAATTTAATGCTGTTTAGTTTGCTGCATAATCCGTGTTCAACAACCATTTACACAATTTACAAAGAGACAAAAAGCGCAAAGTGGACAACTATTGCAACTATACTTCCAATAATTCTTGGTTTAGTAGTTTGTTTTTTTACTGCTCAAATTTATCGTTTATATTTTTGAAAACGCAAAAAACTATCGTGAACTAAACAACTCCACCGTAAGCGCCGCTTCTAAGGTCTATTACTTGACCGATGTTGCTATTTTTCGTAATCTACAATAAGAAATGGAGGAACAATGAGCGAAACAAGTGTAAAAGAAAAATTTCACCGGTTAATTGATTCAATTTCCGATCCGAAACTTCTTGAAGGTTTGTATG
>CAYXEE010000210.1:0-4848 GCA_964463935.1 uncultured Chitinophagaceae bacterium
CCGCAAAATCAAAAATAGAATTTTCCTGTTCCAATGAATAACGCAAGCCCAATAAACTCATAACTCTTGTGTACGAGCTTTACGGCTTAACCGAAGAAGAGATAAAAATAGTAGAAGGAGATTAGCCGAATCTACCGATTCGGCTGCGCTAAAATAAATTCTTAAACAGTTTCAAGATCAAATCCGTATTTATAACTGATCAATTGTTTTCCCCGTTCAAAATTTTCTTTCCATGCCTTTTCTTTATGGCTTAATTCTTTAATTTCTTTAGCAGAAATAGTTTTGAATTTTTCGGCAACCATCTGTAGAGTTGTTATTTCATTCTTGGAAAAAACGCTTGCGTTAAATGTTCTTCCTTGGGCAAGGTGAAATATTTCACCCCATCCGCCGCTGTCAAATTCTTTGCGCTCGCGTTGTATGTGTTTGTTGTTTTCAATAAAATCGAAAATAGTTTCAAAATTGTTGGGGACAGGTCCTAAATCAATTGCCGCATATCGAACGCCGCTGATTGAAAAACCAGTATCTCGGAAAAAGGAAAAATCGGCGTAAAATAATAATTTGTTCAGCTTTGTTTTGTATGGCTGCAAGTATTCTGAAAAATATACAACCATTTCGGTGAACTTTTCCAAGCTTGGCGTTTTGTAGCCGGAAAATTCATCGGGTATTTGACTTCCAAAAAAATATTCGTGAAGATCAACGAAAAATTTATTATGTTTTTCCTCAAAAAAAATTTTATCAATTTTTTCAAGAATTTTTTCTTTTGTAGTTTTGTCTATCGTTCCGCTTAATTTTACGAGCTGTTGAAAACTTTCTGTATCGGCTGCCAATCTAATAAGTTTTCCATTAGATTCGTTTGGTACTTCACCGTTTTCATAATTACGGTAGATATTTACTCCAAAACCAAGAGCTTCCGCCATTTTTTGCGCAGAGAGTCCATATTTTTCACGGATGGATTTGATTTCATCAGGGAATGGAATATTATACTTTTCTCGATATTGGTTGTGTAATTGGTTTATATCTAATTCATCAATCTCGCTTGTTGTAAACCGTTCATTCGAATCTTCACACAGATAATAATGGGAAACAATTGTAAATTCTTCCTTTCTGAATGTCATTGTGCGTTCTTCTTTGCAAAGAACCATTTCTTTTCCAGTAATTGGACTTTTCATATTGTTGCTCCTTTCAATGGGTAATGCAACGGATGATCGGCGATGTGAAAAGAGATACAAATAACCCTTGTTCCAGGTTTTCCCATTGTAATTTTAATATATACTTCATTGTTTTTTACCTGCTTACCGAAAATCCACATATCAGCGTTTTCGTAAAGTTGTTCTTGGAGGGGTCCTTGGCAAAAATCTTCAACAAGTAAATTTTCTATAACAGGTAATCTGTCTATTGGACGAATTTCTAAATCCGCCAAAGCTTGTTTGTTTTTACCTCGTTCATCACGAAAATAAATATCAAACACTTTCATTTTTTGTTTAAACTCAAAAAGAAATGTTTCTACTTCGTTTTTGGTTGTCATTACTTGGGTTTACAATATAGTAATTGCGGTATCTTAAGTCAACTATAAAGTTGTTTTATTGTAAATTAATGCCAATTTTTCAATTATATAGTTGTTTTTGTATTGTATGGTTTAATGATAATCTGTGCAAAATAAATTACAATCTAACTCCAAATATCAATTTCCATCGGTAAGCAAATTCCTTGTCATTCGGTCGCGACGGATCTTTTATCCAGAACGGAACATAAAAACCGAGTCCAAACTGTCCCGTGCCGACCGGACCGATTGATAATCCCGGAATAGAAAATTGATAGCCGACTCCCGCATCGTAAAAGAATTTTTTCATTTTTGTTGCGGAAGAATCCCACAAGGTCCCAGCATTTCCAAAAAATTGCAAACCGCCAATAGAAAGTCCGACGTTTGCGGCAACAACCTGCGCGGCGGAGGTATCGTGCGATAAAAATAAATTTCCGCCTCCCGGTTTTACAAAGTGAGAGCGTGATGATTGTCCGAAAACAGGCGCGCGGAAAAGCCACGAATCAAATCGCTCTAACGGCGCGGCTTGTGTTAACGAATGTGCGGTTTGAATCGGAACATTTCCGGTTGAACTTCCGCCGAACAAACGCCAATTCATTTTCATACCGAAAAAGAGAGGATGATCGAATTTTACTTCTGCCGTTAATTTTGAATAACTGAATGTTGATGTCGGCGTTCCGAATTCATCATCAAGACGCATAAAGAATCTTCCGAAACTAAAATTCTCAAAATATTTTAAGCTGATAAATCCTGCGTCAAGTTTTCCTTTTAAATCCCACTCCGTGCGATTGCCGATGTAGCGCGCATCATTTACGCGAATGGATAAAATACTTGTATTTACCGTAAACTGCCTGCGAAGATTGTTGAACAAACTTTTTTGTTGTATAAAATTCTTTTCAATTATCCATTGCCAGCCGCTGAAACCATCCGTACGAAAAATGCGCGCATTCGTTGTCAATTGCGGATCGAGTATGCGAATCGGCGTTGAATACGAAAGTTCGTAATCCGGTACGTTGCTTCGCGTTCCATGTTTTGCGGATGCAGTGATGCTGTGTTCGGTTGCCATGTAACTGCCATTCACGGATGTTCCGAGTTCAATTCCATCGCGTAGATTGAATCCGAACGACGGAGCAAAATTTATTCTGTACGCATCAATCGGCGGAAGAATATTGTTTACAAGATTAAATCCATAATCGAATTCAAAGCGCGGCAAACTCCATGAATTATTCAAACGATTGATATCGGCGAGCATCAATTTCGGATCAACAATTACATTACAAACTTTTGCCGGAAGAGAATCAACGATAACAACTCCGCGATTTCCTCTGTCAAAAATATTTTTGGAGTAACGAATATCGCGCACCGTTCCATCTGCAAGATGCAGCCGCAACGTTGCCGGCATTATTGCCAGCTCTTTGTTTACAAGCGTGATTGTTGTTTTCCAAAAATTATTTTCTTGTTCATTCTTTACATCAACAACGGCAATATCAAGCCGCCATTTTTCTTCAAACCATTGATGCCAGAACCAATCAAGGTCGCGTCCTGCAACATCTTCAATGGTATTAAAAAAATCATTCGGATACGGGTGTTTTAATTTCCAGCGATTGTAATATTCCAGCATTGCGGCGTTAAACGTCTCTGTTCCGAGCATATCTTCCAGCATTACAAGAACAGAGCCGGGCTTCATATATGCCATTACTCCGTATTCGGAATTGGGAACATTGTACGGGTGCGACATAATTGACGCTCCTTTGCCCATTCGCGCTTCATTTAAATACACAGTTTGCTCAAATATGCGCTCGTTGTTTTTCGGAAGATTCATCCACGAATATTTTTTTGCAAAATCTTTGTGAATAAGACCATTCTCGCCCGAATAATCTGTAACTGCATTGGAAGTAATGTACGTAGTAAAACCCTCATCCATAAACGGATAATTTGTTTCGTGGCTGCCAATCATCATCGGATACCATTCGTGTCCAAGTTCATGCGCAATAACAATTTCCAATCCGTTTGTCAGCGGATCTCCATTGTCTGCAAAAATCAGCATGGGATATTCCATTCCGCCCACTGGACCGGAAACAACGGTTGCCTGCGGGTAAATATATTTTCCATACCGCGCAGAATAATATTCAACGGCGTGCTTCGCCATCTTCGCTCCTTCATCCCAATTTGATGCGTCGCTCATAATAAACGGAATTGAAGCGCGGTAATCTTTTGCTTTGTAGAACGCGTAAATGTGTACGCCGTCAATTGTTTTTGTTCCATCCCAAACATAATTTGGAGAAGCAGCCCATGCAAAATCGCGCACGTCATTTGCAGAAAACCTCCATATTTTCTTTTCAGCGCGTACACTGTCTGCGGATTGGCTTGTTTCATCGGGGCGAATAATTTTTGTTACGGAATCTTGAGAAAGTGAATTCAATCGTTGAACTTGTTCGATTGACAAAATTTCCGACGCATTTTGCAAAACGCCTGTTGCCGCAACAACATAATTTTTTGGAACGGTGATTTCAACATTCCAATTTCCGTATTCAAGATAAAATTCTGCCCTGCCGAGATATTGTGAGCGGTCCCAGCCGCGCTGATCATCGTACACGGCAATCTGCGGATACCATTGACACATTCCGAAATCTTTTCCCGCGCTTCCTGTGCGTAATAATGGATTTTTTGGAATTTCATATTTCCACTCAACAGCAATTTCAATTTTGGAATTCGGCAGAAGCGGCTGAGCAAGCGGAGTTTCCATAATTGTTTCATCAATGTTCTTCGTCAGCGCAGTTCCATTGACGGAAATTTTTTCAATAGTAATTCCTTCCGTAGTTCCGAATGCGCGGGAATTTTGTTCGTAATTTTTTCGCGGCGTGGAATTTTCTTTAAAGACATTTTGATATAAATGCCAAACGAGAGATTTTAAAGTGTCGGGAGAATTGTTAGAGTACGTAATTATTCCGTTCCCGTGCAAAAATTTCTTTTCCACATCAAGATCAGCTTTCAAATTGTAATCAACGCGTTGCTGCCAATAATGTGGCGATGGTTTTCCGTTGGAAAGGCGGGCGGCTTCTTTTGCAAAAGAAATTTGTACAAAAAGGATTCCGCACAACAAATACAAACAATGTTTCATATTTTTTCTCGATTTTTGCAGTAGAATTTTTATTAAAAAAATTTGCTGTCTGTTGCGCAGTATTATTCAAATCCAGAAAATTTTAATTTCTGATTCAAGCGATTTAAATTCTTTGTCTCCGGTTACCAGCTCCGCTTTTTTTAATTTGCTTAAGGCGGCGGCAAACGCATCGGCATACGACATTTTA
>CAYXEE010000211.1:0-4817 GCA_964463935.1 uncultured Chitinophagaceae bacterium
TTTGGGAGAGTCCTTCGTGACCTACGGCGGATTCGGCGGACAGGCGGCACAAAACAAAGGTCATCCTGAGCAAATCCTTTGTTTTTTAAGGATGAGTCGAAGGATGACCTTACAAACTTAAGAGTGCCTCGCCTGCCTTTGCCGAAACGAAGCATCGGCTTCGTGCAGGCAGGCTCAGCATGACCATAATTGTAATTTTGCGTAACTTCAGTTATTCATTTAAACTTTAATGGGGCTGACTAAAAAAAAATTTGTGCGAATTGGCGCTTTGTAGTCAGCCCTATAATTTGTTCTGTGGAAATTTTTCTTCGTAACGCCTTCGGCGAACAATACATAGACAGTGAACTGCTGCTCGGCGCATATTGCAAAGGCGTTTTTCCAATGGCAGACGGCGGCGATGGAGAAATTTTTTGGTATTCGCCAGAGCGGCGCGGAATAATTCCTCTTACCGGGTTAAAAATTTCCCGAAGTTTGCGGCAAGAACTCCGCAATAAGAAATTTGAAATTCGAATTAACTCCGAATTTGAAAAAGTAATTTCGTTTTGCGCACAAAGAGAAGATGTTTGGATTTCCAAAACAATAATTACAAGCTATACAAAATTGTTTGAACTCGGTTTTGCTCATTCCGTAGAAACATGGTTTGAAAACCAACTTGTCGGCGGGTTGTACGGCGTAGCGCTCGGCGGCGCATTTTTTGGCGAATCAATGTTTAGTAAGAAAACAAACGCATCAAAAGTAGCGCTGGTTGCTTTGGTAGAACGGATGAACGAACGAAATTTTGTTCTGTTGGATACGCAGTATAAAACGCCGCACCTTTCTACGCTGGGATGTATTGAGATTTCACGCGAAGAATATCTGCAGCGATTACATGCTGCATTATTATTGCAAAGGTCGTTTGTATGAATAACGAAGTTCTTAGTGCAACAAATTTTCCCGATTTACATTTTTTAAAAAGCGGAAAAGTTCGAGATATTTACGAAGTCGGCGGTTATTTATTATTTGTAGCTACAGACCGTCTTTCTGCGTTTGATGTCGTTATGCCGCAGGGAATTCCTTACAAAGGAAAAATTCTAACGCAAATTTCTGCATTTTGGTTTGAGCAGACGCGCGATATTATTTCGAATCATGTTGTTACAACGAATGTTGATGAATTTCCAGAAGAATGTTTTCCGTACAAAGAACAACTGCGCGGGCGCAGTATGCTGGTAAAAAAAACGTCTCCGCTTTCCGTTGAATGTATCGTTCGCGGCTATATTTCCGGCTCCGGCTGGCAGGATTATTCAGCCACAGGCGCAATTTGCGGCGTTCAACTTCCAAAAAATCTAGAAGAGAGCGATAAACTTCCCGAACCGATTTTTACCCCTTCAACGAAAGCAGAACTCGGCGTTCACGACGAAAATATTTCGTTTGAAAAAATGATTGAGCGCGAAGGGAAAGAACGAAGCGAACAAGTCCGAAATTCGGCAATTGCAATTTACAAACGCGCATCGGAAATTGCCGAATCAAAAGGTATTATTCTTGCAGATACAAAAATGGAATTTGGAATTCTTAACGGCGAATTAATTTTAATTGATGAACTTCTCACGCCTGATTCATCTCGGTTTTGGCCGAAGGAAACATACGCTCCGGGGAAAGCGCAATTCAGTTACGACAAACAATTTGTAAGAGATTATCTTCTTTCCATTTCATTTAACAAAAAGCCGCCGGGGCCGGTTATGCCCGACGATGTAATTCAAAAAACTTCAGAGTTATACAAAAAAGCATTGTTTCAATTAACAGGGAAAAGTGTAGAATGAGATTTTCGTGGCTTCTTCTTTATGTAGTTTTTTCATCAACAGGTTTTTCACAACGTATCAATCCGCTTTCGCAAGATACTCTTGCAATGGTTGGCTCTGTTCCAATTACCGCTAAAGATTTTCTTGAACGCTTTGAGTTGATGCCGTGGCCGAAAAAAGATGTTGCAAGCCGTATTGAATTAACAAAGCAGGAATTTTTACAATCATTAGTTGCAGAAAAATTACTTGCATACGAAGCGGCGGGAATGGGTATCGGCTCAGATTCGCTTTCGAAAGATATGCAGTACAATATTGAACGAATGTTTGTCCGCGATGAACTATACAAACGTTCGGTAACCGCTAAAGATGAAATTTCATTTAAGGAAATTCAAGAAGGTATGAAAAAATACGCCTACGAACTTGAATTGCAGGTTTTAGGAATTGTAACCAAGCAGGATGGCGAGTTACTCTATAAAAAATTAACTGCCGCAAAAAATAAGGATGTGTCGTTTAAGCGTTATCAAGATTCGCTGTACATTATTCTTGATACGATAAAACTAAATTTTGGCGCGTCCGATATTCCAATTGAAGACGCCGCGTATGCGCTGGCGGCAAAAGAAATTTCTAAACCGGTTAACTCCGTTGCGTATGGAAACTGGGTAATGCTGCGCTTGTTAAATAAATATACAAATAAGCAGTACGCAAATCTTTCAAAACAGGATCAGCTTCATAAAGTAAAAAAAATTATAGAGGGCAGAAAAGAAGATTCGCTTGCAACAAAAGCGTTTGCTTCAATTACATCGCCGCATCGCGCCGAAGCCGATGAAAATATTTTTTTTCGAACGGCAGAATCGTTATGGACCTGGATGAAACAGGATTCGCTTTCGTTCAAAACAAAAAATTTGTATTATTTTTCTCCGGCAAAATTTTCGGAACTTGAAATTGCGTTATGGAATTATTTGGATTCGACGTTTATTATAATTGAATCCGGCAATATGACGCTAAAAAAAGTTTTAGAAGGATTAAAAAATAATTATGTCGTTTTCCCTAACTTACGGAAAGAAATTGTCTTCGGAATATTCAACAATAATATTAAAACAGTTATACAAAACGAATTGCTTGCCAGAGAAGGATTTAAAAGAAATTTGCAGCATTCTGAAAATGTGCGGCACGATGTTTCAACGTGGATGGATAATCGCAAAGCGCATTTGGTAATGTATAAAATTCTTGATACGTTGACGCTCAGCGATGAAGAAATTCAACATGAATATATGAAAGACCCGACATTGTACGGCGCAACTGTTCTGGTGAATCTTCGTGAAATTCTTGTTGATAGTATTCCGCCGGCGATTTCGCTGCGCGATAGAATTAGAGCCGGAGAGGATTTTGCAAAACTTGCTAAAAAATATTCCAAGCGAACCGAGTGGGCAAAAAACGGCGGTGAATCCGGTTTCATTGATGTTAGCAAATGGGGCGAACTTGGTCTTTATGCAATTACGGCAAGAACTGATTCGCTCATTGGTCCTTTGAAAATTAAAGAGGGAATGACAATATTTAAAATTATTGAACGAAAAATTGAAAACGATTCATTCAAGTTAGATTATCAAGCGACTCGAGCAAAAATTGTAGAACGGTTGCTTCCGATAAAAAAACAACGCACTTTAAATAAATACATTGGAACTTTAGCGAAAAAATATAATGTTACAATGTATAACCACAAGCTCGTAAATACATCTACCACTACTTCCAGCATGTTTACGTGGCGGCATATCGGTTTTGGCGGCAGAATTATGGCGGCGCCGACTGTTTCGCCACAATTCGGCTGGACGAACGAATGGCAGCGACAAATAAATTTGAACCAATAGGAAAATTATGAAATCACTTACTGAAGAAAATATTCTTACTGCTTTGCGTGCAGTTAAAGACCCGGATTTACATCGCGATATTGTTACGTTAAATTTTATTAAAGAGTTAAAAATTCAAGGAAACGATGTTAGTTTTATTATTGAACTGACAACGCCGGCGTGTCCTGTTAAAGATCAATTTAAGCAGCAGGCGGAAGCGGCGATTCGAAATTCAATTGCCGATGTTAAAAATATTGCAATTACAATGACGGCAAATGTTTCCTCAAGAAGTTTCGTTCCTCAAGCGTCAATTATTCCAAATGTAAAAAATACTATTGCCGTTGCAAGCGGAAAAGGCGGAGTTGGAAAATCTACCGTTGCGGTTAATCTTGCCGTTGCACTTGCAAAAGAAGGGGCAAGCGTAGGGTTAATTGATTGCGATATTTATGGACCGAGCATTCCGTTAATGTTTAATATTAATGAAAAGCCGCAGCTGCATAATCAAAAACTATTGCCGCTTCAGAAATACGGCGTGAAAGTAATGTCTATCGGATTTTTAATTGATCCGAATCAAGCAGTAATATGGCGCGGTCCAATGGCAAGCGGCGCTGTAAAACAATTTTTAACTGATGTTGATTGGGGAACATTGGATTATCTTGTATTCGATCTTCCGCCAGGGACAGGAGATATTCAATTAACACTTGTTCAGCAAATTCCTCTTTCCGGAGTCGTTATAGTTACAACTCCGCAGGAAATTTCACTTGCGGATGCGCGTAAAGGATTGGCAATGTTTAACAAAGTAAATGTTCCAATTCTCGGTATCATTGAAAATATGAGTTACTTTATCTGCTCGCACTGCGGTGAAAGAGAAAATATTTTTGATACGGGCGGAGGAGCAAAAGCCGCGAAAGAAATGAATGTTCCGTTCCTTGGTGAAATTCCGATTAATACAAAACTTCGCCACGGAGGAGATATTGGTCGTCCGCTTGTAGAATCTGAGCCGGACAGCCCGCATGCAAAAATTATTATGGAAATTGCGCGCAATTTAGCCGCTCAAGTAAGCATCAGCAATTTTGGCAGCTCTGCATCTGCTCCGATTGAAATTTCAATCGGATTAAATAATAATTGAAGTTACGCAAAATCAAAAAATGCTTCGACTCCCGCCTTCTCCGCTCCGAAGTCCCGAAGGGATTCCTTT
>CAYXEE010000212.1:0-4810 GCA_964463935.1 uncultured Chitinophagaceae bacterium
ACACAATCACCTCGCCGACTGCAAAGAAAGCGCTGGCAGATTTTTCTGCAAAATATAAAACGGTAAAAATTTATTCATACGAACTTTTTAATGATTCTATTCGCCAATCGGCATGGGAAAAATCTACCGGCGGAAATTCATTCCCCTTGATTCAATGGGATAAAGCAAAAGTGATTCTTGCGCTTGAATCTGATTTCCTTGGCTATGAAGGAAACTTTCCTGAACAAACGAGATTGTTTACGAGCCAACGCGATGTAATGAAATCGAAAAATTTCAATCGTCTTTACAGTGCGGAAGGAACAATGAGTTCTACGGCAATGAATGCGGATTATCGTTTGCGTATTCGTCCCGACCAGCAATTGGAATTTGTGCTTGGCTTGCTGAATGAAGTAAAACCGATTCCGCAATTTGCAAAATATTCTCTACCGGAATTTACAAAGAAAAACGGATTGAGCGAAGAAGTTGTAAAACAGCTTGTCGCGGATTTAAAAGCAAACAAAGGCGCAGGAATTATTCACGCCGGAAACAGTCTGCCGGAAGCAGTTCATATTGCAGTAAATATGTTGAACGATGCTCTTGGAAATGATGCGTTGTATAATTCTAAACAAGCTGCCGTTGAACATGTTGCGCTGGCAGACAACGAAGAATGGATTGGACTTATTCAACGAATGAATGGCGGACAAGTTGGCGCTGTAATTCATTTCGATTCAAATCCTGTCTATCATTTTGCGCAGGATTACGGTTACGCTGATGCGGTAAAAAAAGTTGGAACGGTAATTTCTCTTGTTGAAAGTAAAAATGAATCGTCTGCGCACAGCCATTATGTTCTTCCGATTCATCACGCATTTGAAGCGTGGGGCGATCATAAAACTCGTACTGGAATTCTTAGTCTGCAGCAACCCGTAATTGCTCCGTTATATAAAACACGGCAAAAAGAGACTTCGCTTCTTGTGTGGTCAAACGACGATCCGAATTCTGCAAAAGAAACACTGTATCACGAATATTTAATGAAGCGCTGGGAAAAGGAAATTTATCCTGCTGCAAAAGCAAAAGTGGATTTTAAAACATTTTGGTATTCTGCTTTGCATGATGGCGTAATTTCAATTGATGAAAATTCTTCTGCAATTCCTTCTGTGAAAAACGATGCGGCAAATGCAATCGGCAATGTTTCCGCTTCAAACGATTTTGTTTTGTTCTTGCATGATAATTATACAATTCGCGACGGACGTTTTGCAAATAACGGGTGGCTGCAAGAATTTCCGCATCCTGCTTCAAAAATTGCGTGGGATAATTACGCGGCGCTTTCTCCAACAACTGCAAAAGAACTTGGCGTAAGAAATGATGTTGTTGTTGAAGTATCAGTCGGCGAACGAAAATTGGAACTTCCTGTTCACGTGCAAGTCGGTCTTGCGGATAAACTTGTTGCTGTAATGCTTGGTTATGGCAGAACGGTTGCGGGAACAGTTGGAGCGAACGTAGGATTTAATGCCAACGTGTTAATGTCGAAAAATGCTTCGGTTACGCCGTGGTTATTTACGGACGCAAAAGTTTCTGTAACAGGAAAAAGATACGAACTTGCTTCTACGCAAGAGCATTACGCAATTGATGATTCTTTGTTGAAAGATATTCACAAGAAACGAGAAATTATTCAAGAAGGAACGCTTACAGAATTTCATCACGACCCGGAATTTATTAAAAAAGAGCATCACGGCGAACTTCCGACAATTACAAAACACGTTGAATATGACGGCGTAAAATGGGCAATGTCCATTGATTTGAATAAATGTACCGGCTGCGGCGTTTGTACAATGTCTTGCAACGTTGAAAATAATATTCCTGTTGTCGGTAAAGATCAGTTGAAGCGCGGACGAGAAATGACGTGGATTAGAATTGATCGTTATTTTTCGGGTTCAGCTGAAGAACCGGAAGTCAGCAATCAACCGATGTTGTGTCAGCATTGCGATAATGCGCCGTGCGAAAATGTTTGCCCTGTTGTTGCTACAACGCATTCGCCGGATGGTTTGAATCAAATGGCATACAACCGATGCGTAGGAACAAAATATTGTTCAAACAACTGTCCGTACAAAGTGCGCAGATTTAATTTCTATAATTTCAGAGATGAATTTGCCAATGGAATACAAGAAGAAGAAGCATTCAAACTTTTGCATAATCCCGAAGTAACAGTCCGCTCGCGCGGCGTTATGGAAAAATGTACATTCTGCATCCAACGCATTATGGAAGCGCGCGAATATGCAATTGAAGAAGGCCGTCCATTAAAAGGAAGCGATGTAACAACGGCGTGTCAAGAATCGTGTCCGGCAGATGCAATTGTATTCGGCGATATGAATGATAAAGAATCAAAAATTTACAAGTACCGCAATCATGGAATCGGCTATCGCGTTCTTGAAGAATTGAACGTGAAACCGAATGTTACATACATTGCGAAATTGAGAAATGTTTCGGAGAACGTATAGTGTCAACGACAACGATAGATTATACAAAAGAAATTCCGGTTGTTGAAGGTCATCCCTCAGCCGCCGAACTTGATGCTCTGATAACAAAGCCGATAGATGATTTTCCGACTAAGCGTTGGTTTATTGGTCTTGGAATTACCGGAGCCATGCTTGGAATCGGAATACTAAGTTTTACATGGCTCTTGTGGAAAGGCGTTGGTATCTGGGGTATCAATCAACCTGTTGCGTGGGGATTCGACGTTGTGAACTTCGTGTTCTGGGTTGGTATTGGTCACGCAGGAACTTTGATTTCAGCAATTTTATTTTTGCTGAGACAAAAATGGCGTACCGGAATTGCGCGTTTCGCTGAAGCGATGACGTTGTTTGCAGTGCTTTGCGCAGTGCAGTTTGTTATTTTTCATACCGGTCGTCCGTGGCTTGCGCTTGCGTGGTTGTTTCCGTATCCCAATCAGCACGGCGTGTGGGTGAATTTTACTTCGCCGTTAGAATGGGACGTGTTTGCTGTGAATACATATTTTACCGTCTCGGCAGTGTTTTGGTACATTGGATTGATTCCTGATTTTGGAACTTTGCGCGATAGAGCGACTACGACAATTAAAAAAACTGTGTATTCAATTCTTTCGCTCGGTTGGAGATTTTCTAACCGTCACTGGCAGCATTATGAGCGCGCATATTTAATTATGGCGGGCTTTGCAACGCCGCTTGTTCTTTCCGTACATACAATTGTTTCATTCGACTTTGCAGTTTCAATTATTCCCGGATGGCACACAACAATTTTTCCGCCGTATTTTGTTGCGGGCGCAATTTTCTCCGGCTTTGCAATGGTGCAAAATGTTCTCATTATCACGCGTCAAGCGTTTAAGTTTGAACATTTAATTACTCTCGACACAATAGAAAAAATGAACAAGATAATGCTTGTAACCGGAACAATGGTCGGTTATGCATATTTGATGGAATTTTTTATTGCGTGGTACAGCGGAAATCTTATTGAATCGTTTGTATTTATCAATCGCGCATTCGGTCCGTATTGGTGGGCATATTGGATAATGTTTTCGTGTAACGTTTTTTCGCCGCAATTATTCTGGTCGAAAAAGATTCGCAAAAATCTTTTAGTATCATTTATTCTTGCTGTGTTTGTCAATATCGGAATGTGGTTTGAGCGTTTTGTAATTATTGTTACATCGCTTCACAGAGATTTTCTACCGTCAAGCTGGGGAATGTTTATACCGACAATGTGGGATTTCGGTCTTCTCATCGGAAGTTTTGGTTTATTCTTCACGTTAGTATTGTTATTCATTAAATTCTTGCCTGCAATTGCTATGGCTGAAATTAAAGCAGTGATTCCCGGCGCACAGCCGTCGCATCACAGAAATGGAGAGCGCTAATGGCTAACTCAAAAGCGCTCTATGCGATAACTTCAATTTTTTCTAAACCGGACGATATTATTCATGCGGCGAAAGAAGTAAAAGCCGCAGGTTATACAAAGTTCGATGTTAATACGCCGTATCCGCTTCACGGAATGGATGCGGCGATGGGATTGAAAGAAACGAAACTTGGTTTTGTTACTCTTGCCTCCGGTATTATTGGCGCCGTGGGAATGATTTCCTTAGCAGCGTGGGTTTCAATCGTTGATTATCCGCAAGTAATCGGCGGAAAACCGTATTGGTCGTGGCCTGCGTTTGTTCCGGTAACGTACGAAATTGCCGTGTTGCTTTCAGTGCTTGGTACAGTCGGCGCAATGATTGCTTTCTTTTTCAAATTTCCAAACAACAGTCATCCGCTTCACGATACGCCGTATATGAAAAAAGTATCTTCGGATAAATTTGGAATTTATGTGCAAGCCGATGATCCGAAGTTTGATGAAACTGCAATTAAAAATTTATTCAAAAAATTACATGCAGACGAAGTTGAATCCGTTTATTATTCAGAAGAATTTATCAATTTCAAGCCGCAATTATTCGAACAAAAATTTATTGCGTTATTGGCAGGCATTGCGCTAGTTACATCGCTCGGCGGATATATTTTCTTGAACAAAATTTTATTTCTTCCGCCGTTTGATTGGATGATGAATCAAGATAAAGCAAAACCGCAAACAGTTAACGCGTTTTTTGAAGATGGATTTGGAATGAGAATGCCTGTTGAAGGAACTGTGGCGCGCGGATTTCTTCCATATCCATATAAAATTTCTGATAAAACTGATTCTGTCGGAAAATTTCTTGTTAATCCGCTGCTTCCCACAAAGGAAACATTGGAACTTGGCAGGAAAAATTTTCTCACATTTTGCAGTCCGTGTCACGGAAATTTTGGACGCGGCGACAGCCGTTTGAACGGACAAT
>CAYXEE010000213.1:0-4779 GCA_964463935.1 uncultured Chitinophagaceae bacterium
GACGTTTATTATTATCCCGAAATGAAAGAACTTGCACAGCAAGGCGCTTTCTTTGCAGAAGAAGCGTACAAAGAAATGGAAAGCAAGTTCAATCATTCACTGCTCGAACGTGTTCCGCTGATTTTTTATTCTTCGCATCTTCATTTTCAACAGACAAATACAACAGGCGGATTTATTCCCGAAGGAGTCGGCGGATTTTTTGAATTTATGAAAGGGCGCGTTGTTATTCCTGCTGATGGTTCGCTGGAGCGATTCCGTCATGTTATCCGCCACGAATTGATTCATGTTTTTACGCATAGCAAAATTAACCGCACGCTTGTTGACCATCGCCTTGCGCAGGATAGAATGCCGCCGCTTTGGTTTACAGAAGGATTAGCGGAACATTGGTCCACAACGCCGGACGACCAAGCGGAAATGCTGATTCGCGATGCAACACTTCATAATTATATTGTTCCGCTTTCGGAAATGGAAAGAATTTACGGAACATTTTTAATGTACAAAGAAGGGCAGAATGTTCTCGGCTACATTGAAAAAAAATACGGTGAAGATAAAATTCTTTTGCTGATGGAAAATTTCTGGCGTGCAACGTCGTTCAGCGAAGTGATGAAAGCGACAATCGGAAAAGATTACAAAGAATTAGATGAAGAATGGATGTATTCGCTGAAGAAAAAATATTATCCCGTTCTTGCCGCAAGCGATTATACAAGTCAGATTTCCAATGTTGTTGTGAAGCAAGGTTTTAACACGAAGCCGGTTTTTTTTAGAAACGGCGATACGCGCGAAGTGTATTTTATCGGAAATTATACCGGATATACTTCAATCTATAAAAAGACAATGGAGAAGAAAAAAAATACCAATGAGGAACTCGATCCGGAAATTGTGATTGAAGGGGAGCGAACCGATGAGTTTGAAGCATTTCATTTATTCCAGAGTAAAATGGATATTTCTTCCGATGGAATTCTGGCGTTTGTAACAAAAAGCGGCGAATCGGATGCGCTTCATTTGTATAACGTAAAGGAAAAAACGCTGCAACGGACGATTCAATTTAATGAACTTGTTGTAATTGCGTCGCCAAATTTTTCTTCTGATGGAATGAATGTAACATTTGCGGCAAGCGATAAAGCGGGAAGAATGGATATCTATACATACAATCTTCCGCGCGAAGAATTGCGGAGAATAACAAACGATTCGTACGATGATCGCGATCCGGTCTGGTCGCCGGATAATAAAAAAATTATTTTCAGTTCTGACAGAGCGTTATTCGGAACATATAATCTTTTTCAAGTTGATGTTGAAACACATACGGTTATTCCGATAACTTCAGGAAAAAATAATTTTTATTCTCCTTCATTTTCTCCCGATGGAAAATATCTTACGTTTACGAGTAATTACGACGGCGCGCAAAATATCTGGGCAATTTCTGCAACCCAAATCGGCGGCGAGACGGTTGCCATGAAAAAAGTTACGCATTTCACCAACGCCGTGTTCGATCCGCGCTGGACTGATAATAACGAATTGCTCTATGCGGGATTTGAAAACTACAGTTTCAAAATTTATTCGTACAGCAAAGCATCGCAGATAATTGATACAAGTTCAACTGTTGTGCAAATGCAGTGCGCGCCGAAATTTTCTGCATGGATTCCGAAAATAATTCAAAGTGATTCTACGGTAAAATTTCTTCCGTATAGCGGAGATTATTCTCTTGATATTGCACAAAGTCAAGTTTCCACCGATCCGGTTTTTGGAACTTCGGGAGGAGCGGCGATGGCAATCAGCGATATGCTAGGCAACGACCAATATTTTTTCCTGCTCTATAATAATGCACAGGCATCGGATGAATTTTTGGAAAGTTTCAATCTTGCAGTTTCGCGCATTTCGCTCGGTCAGCGGATGAATTACGCAACGGGAATTTTTCATTTTGCGGGAAGAAGATATGATTTAACCGATCCCGATTTATATTATTATGAGCGAATGTTCGGCGGATATTTTGTGCTGAGTTATCCGCTTTCAAAATTTCGCCGCGTTGAAGCGGGAATGAGCATCAGTAATTCCGACAAAGATAATTATATAAATCTTCGCCCTCGCAAAGCGTTAATTGTTTCCAACTCAATTTCTTTTGTGCACGATAATTCGCTGTGGGGACAGACCGGACCGTTAGACGGTTCGCGTTTTCTTGCAACTATTGCATACACAAAAGATGTTCAATATTCTAATGTTGGATATTACACCGTAATCGGCGACTATCGTTTTTATGGAAGAACGAGCACGCGCACTGCGCTTGCTTCGCGTTTTCATTTTATGATGAATGAAGGAAAAGAGGCGCGCAGATATTTTATGGGGGGAAGCTGGGATTTACGCGGCTGGAATCGCTGGTCAATTCGCGGAAAAAAATTGTGGCTTACCTCGCACGAATTTCGGTTTCCGTTTATTGATCAATTTTCTATTCGTTTTCCGTTCGGCAATATCGGTTTTTCTTCGTTTCGTGCTGCGCTTTTTGTTGATGCGGGCGGCGCGTGGGATAATTCGTACCGCGAAACGCTCGGTTCGGTCGGCGGCGGCTTGCGCTGGAATTTGTTCGGCGCGCTTGTGCTTCGATACGATATAGGCAAAAGAATTCTTGACGATTTCAATCAATTTCAAAAAGGAATTTTTCATCAATTCTTTTTTGGGTGGGATTTTTAAAATAATGCGCCGCGAATTCACAAATAAACTAAAACAACAATAATGTGCCACGAATTCACGAATAAACTAAAACAACAATAAAGCGCCGCGAATTCACGAATAAACTAAAACTATAACAACATTCCTTTCAGCATTTTACTGCGAAATATGTTTTTAAAACAAAATAAAATATTTATTCTTTACTGTTTGCTCAGCGCAATTCTTTTCGGATGTTCAACGGTAAAATTGCGAGCGCCGATAACTGCATCCGAAACGGATTGGAGAATGTTCGGCAGAACGCCCGAAAAAAATTTTTTTGATTCGTCTCGTTTTGAATTTCCTTTGCAGGAATTGTGGACGTACGGCGCCGGCGCGGGATTCGGTTACGGTCAGCCGGTCATTGCAGACAGCATAATATTTTTCGGAACGCTTCAAGGAGAAATTCACGCGGTGAATATTTATACCGGAAAAAAATTTGGTTCAATGAAAATGTTTTCGCCCATTCCTTCTTCGCTTGCAATAAACGATACGCGGCTGTTTATCGGTACGGAAAGCGGGAAGGAAAATTTTTCTTCATTTGATCTTTTTACCGGAGAAACAAAATGGACGAAAGATATCGGCGGCGTTGTTGCATCGCCGATTCTTTACAACGAAAATATTTTTGCCGCCGGATTAGATGGAAAATTATACTGTTATGACGCAAAATATGGAATTCACCAATGGAGTTACGATTCCGAAGCAGAAATTCGCGCAACGCCGGCAATTGCAAACGGCGTAATTGCATTTGCAAATTCCGGCGGCGCAGTTATTGCGCTCGATGTTTCTAAAGGAGAACTGCTCTGGAAAAAAAATCTGCGATTTGGAATTACGGCGGCTATAACTGCGTATGAAAATTATTTTTGCGTTGCGTCTCGCGATTCGTTTGTGTATCTGTTTGATGTAAAAACCGGAGAAGAAAAAATGCGCTATAACGCGGGAAATAAAATTGCCGCATCCCCTTCGTTTAACGGAAGCGTTATGTTTGTTTCTTCTCTTGCGGGAACAGTAGCGGCGGTTTCCGTGCCGGATGGAAAAGCAGCGTGGCAATTTTCAGCGCGCAGCGCGATAAACACTGCGCCGTTTATTACGCCGCGCGCAATTTTTATTGCATCGCTCGATTCCTACATCTATGCGCTTTCGCCTGCAACGGGAGAACTTTTGTGGAGCAAAAAAATAGGAAAGCGGATAAAAACAAATCTTTTGGTCTGGAAAAATAAATTGTTCATCGCGGCAGAAGATAGAACGCTGTATTGCTTTGTGGGTAAATAATAAAACTTGACATTTACTTCTAAAGGAAATATCTTCCACTCGTAGCCCAGTGATAGCCGGATTAGTGCAGAGCGCTTTTATTCACCCAAATAATAAAAGGAGCAATTATGGTTAACCCCCAAGGTTTCCCCTTTCCTTTAACTAATTTTTTTTCTCGGAAAAATAAAATTCCAAACTTTTCGAGAGTAGTAAGTTGTAACATACCAATTGTAAGTGGCAAAGCGATGCCTTTGGCACAAGCAAGCAAGCAAGCAAGCAAGCAAGCAAGTTTCAATCCTTCGTTATAAAAATTCCAATTGTAGTTTTTCTTGCGTTACTTTTCTTTGGTTGTGAAAAAGAACCACCGACAGACGCTGTATCAAAAAAGACATCCTATCAGAACTCGGCTCAAGGCAATACAACTTTAACTCAAGAAAAAATTTTATTTGTTCATAACAACAAGAAAGAAAGTCTCTATAAAACTGTATTGGTTCAACTGAAAACGGACTTTTTGTAAAAATAATTTTGTAAATGACGTACATAATATTATCACAAAAGTACTTTAAGAATACTGTAAAAATAAACTCTAAAATAAACGTTTAAAGAGCAAAAGGAAAAATCATTAAAATCAAAAAAATCAACTTTGCAATTTACCCGATCAATAATAAAATAGTTCCTTTGCTCGTCTTGACTTTCATCACATCCCCCGCTATATTTAACCAAATTTGCAGGTTTCATAATACAATAGTGTAATCAAACTTCGGCAGGTGCAAAAATGTCTGAGGAAATGAATTTTCTACGGAATGTTCCAATCTTTAGCGAACTAAGCGA
>CAYXEE010000214.1:0-4727 GCA_964463935.1 uncultured Chitinophagaceae bacterium
ATACAAACATCTTGCAGCAAACAACGCAAACTTTGCGCTGATAAAAAAACAGGAAGACGAAATTAACGCGCGTAAAGATTATTTTATGCCGAAAGGCAACCTTCACATGTTTGCTGATAAAGTAAAAACAGGCGACCTTATCGGCATTACAACAAACATTGAAGGAATGGATATTGCTCACACCGGCGTTGCTGTGCGACTTCCCAACGGAAAAATTCATTTTATGCACGCGCCGATTGCTGGGAAAAAAGTTCAAATCACCGAACAGCCGCTGCACGATTATCTTGCAAAAAACAGTAAACAGACAGGAATTATTGTTGCACGCGTAAACGAAGTGTAGAACAATTAAAATATAAAAACCGGATCGCGCAGAGACGCAAAGAATATTTTTACATTCTCGCCCCTTGCATTTAAATTCAATATTCTCAACATAATCACTACTAGAGACATCTGAAAAATCTACCATCAATGTCATTCCGAGGCGCCTGCCTGCCCTCGCCGAAACGAAGCATCGGCTTCGTGCAGGCAGGCTCAGCATGACCATCTGCGTAACTTCAGTTATTGATGCGTTTATGGCAACGGGATTGCTTTCATGGTATTTTGCAAAAAATCCACATGAAAAGTATTCCTGGAAGGTTTTTCTTGCATTAAGAAATAGTTTTTTGCATTGGTGTTTTAAAACACAAACGCCGAGATTACTCTCGGCGTTGAATAAAATTTACATGGGTAATTTGTGTATCTTAATTTGAAGCAAGAAGACTTTTTACAGAAATATCTTCATCTACTTCTTCCCAATGAATACCGATCCCTTTTCCAATTAAACGCCAATTCTTCCGTTGTTCTTCATTGGCATCGCGCAAACGAGGGAACCATTCTAACGGAGCGGATACTTCTCGCCCGTCCGCCAATATGACTTTCAACGCATCTGCGGCAAAGGATAAATCTATTATACGGGGTTCAACTCTTACTGCTAAAGTAGTCATCCCATCTCTCCTCAAATAAATTTTTATTGTCTAACACCAATGTTCTTAATTCGGATATTTCTCCGCTGCGAAAACCTTCTGATTCTGCTAATTGCACAGGCGTTAACCAAAATTTTGCATATCGCTCTGCTTGTTCAATGTGAATATGCGCAGGTTCATTTCCTTCGCGGCAAAAAAAACCGGTAACCTTTTATGCGTAATATTGTCGGCACAATTAAATATACTATTTTACCTAAAATTTGGAAAGCAGTAATTCAACTTAAAAGCACAAAAGCCGAGATTGCTCTCGGCATGAATTAGAATCGGCGTTTTTGCAGATTTATACAGAGTTATGATTGAAAGGCTAATAATTGATCATCTAACTGAAAATTAAAAAGCGATTGTAAGGAAATTTTATCCGATGCGTTAAGCAATTCTATTCCGATTATTTTTCCATCTTTTGTAGTATCAAGATTTACTCCCTCGGCAATCTCAACAACACCATCCGGCGTTGATGTAGATAATTCTATATATGCCGCATCGGTTTCTTTATCATAATAAATTTTCATACATTCTTACCTTTTTTTAAGGGATATGCTGTGATAATGGTAACGGTTGAACTTTCAAATGCAAAAATTATTTTTAATGGAAAAATATATTTTCCCGCCAAAGATTCTATTACTATTGAATTTTAAGATGATACAATCTGCTGTTGTTGTACCCAATTTTTTACGGCTGCTATTACATCGGTAGAATCAATTGCATATAATTTCTGCCGCCGCTGGGCGCGACGCGAAAAATGTATTTCCATAAGTATTTGTTACAAAGTATAATTTTTATCAATAAAACACAAACGCCGAGATTGTTCTCGGCGTTTGAATTTTTTTTATCTTTGCTATAGAAAAAATTACGAACATCCGGAAGTTGAACCGCATTGCGTGCATTTATAGCAGGCGCCGGAGCGAATCATTAAACTTCCGCATTCGTGGCACGGCGGCGCATCCGCCTGCGTTTGAAATACATATTTTTCTCCGCGCTCAACTGAACCGATTGTTTCAACAGGTCTGGCTTCTGCTTTTGCTGTTTCGTTTGCCGCCGCTTCGGAAATTACATTTACCGGCTGTTCTCCTTTTTCTAAAAATTTAATTGCAAGCCAGCGGAAAATATAATCGCAGATTGATTTTGCAATTGGAATATCTGGATTCTGCGTAAAGCCGGATGGTTCGAACCGCATGTGGCTGAATTTATCTACCAGCACTTTAATCGGCACGCCGTATTGCAGAGCAATGGAAATTGAGGTTGCAAACGCATCCATCATACCGGAAAGCGTTGAACCTTCTTTCGACATGGTAATGAACACTTCGCCTGGAGTTCCGTCTTCATACATTCCCGCAGTAATGTATCCTTCGTGTCCTGCAATGCTGAATTTGTGCGTGTATGCCAAACGTTCAGCAGGCAAACGTCTGCGCGCCGGACGAGCTTCTGCTTTCTTTTCCTCTTTTTTAGATTCAAGCGAAGTGGAAAGCGGCTGTGTGCGTTTACATCCATCGCGATACACGGCAACAGCTTTCAATCCAAGTTTCCACGATTCAATGTATGCCTGCATAATATCGTCGGGAGTAACTTCATGCAGCATGTTTACCGTTTTAGAAATTGCGCCGGAAAGAAACGGCTGCGTTGCGCCCATCATTTTAATATGTCCCATATAATTTATGGAACGTTTTCCTTTTGCCGGTTTGAATGCGCAATCGAATATGGGAAGATGTTCTTCGTTTAAAAATGGCGCGCCTTCTATTGTATCATTCTTATCAATGAAAGCGATAATGTGTTCAATTGCCTCGCTGTCGTAACCGAGTTTTGCAAGAGCTTCGGGAACAGTTTGGTTAACAATCTTCATCATTCCGCCGCCGACAAGTTTTTTATATTTCACAAGCGCTATGTCGGGTTCAACGCCGGTTGTATCGCAATCCATCATAAAGCCGATTGTTCCTGTCGGCGCAAGAACAGTCGCTTGACCGTTGCGATATCCGTACTGCTGACCAATTTCTATCGCATCATCCCACGAATGAACCGATGAATAATGTAATTCTTCGGGAACATACTCGTTAGAAATTTTTTCAGCATAGATGCGGTGCTTGTTCATTACTGAAAGCATCGGTTCGCGGTTTACAGCAAACCCTTTGAACGGACCCATTTCTTTTGCAATGCGCGCAGATTGAGCATAAGCTTCTCCGCACATTAGCGATGTAATCGCTGCTGCGTATTCGCGTCCTGAATCGCTGTCATACGCAAGACCGCGCGCCATTAACAGCGCGCCGAGATTTGCATAACCGAGTCCGAGCGGACGGTAATCGTGGCTGTTCTTTTCAATTGCCGGCGTAGGATAGCTTGCATTATCAACAAAAATTTCTTGAGCGGTAATGGTAATATCAACGGCGCGCTTAAACGATTCAACATCAAACTCGCCGTTTTCTTTTCTAAATTTCATTAAATTAAGCGAAGCAAGATTGCACGCCGAATCATCAAGATACATATATTCGCTGCATGGATTCGATGCGTTAATCCGCGCGGTGTTTGCGGATGTATGCCATGCGTTGATTGTTGTATCGAATTGCATTCCCGGATCTCCGCATATCCACGCCGCTTCAGAAATCTGACGCATAATATCGCGTGCGCGGTACACATCAACCGATTTTCCGTTCTTTACTGCTTTTGTCTGCCATTCCTTATCTTCAAGAACAGCTTTCATAAATTCATCCGTTACGCGCACGGAATGATTTGCATTTTGATACGAAACAGAATCATACGCGCCGCCGGGAACATTAAATCCGCCGTTGTAACCGGCATCAATCAGCGCCCACGCTTTTTTCTCTTCAACAGCTTTACAGTTTATGAAATCAATTACATCGGGATGGCTTGCATTTAAAATAACCATTTTTGCGGCGCGGCGTGTTTTTCCACCGGATTTAATTACGCCGGCAAACGCATCATAACCTTTCATAAACGAAACCGGACCAGAGGCTGTTCCGCCGCCGGCAAGAACTTCTTTCGACGAGCGAAGCGTGGAAAGGTTTGAACCGGTTCCCGAACCCCACTTGAATAACATTCCTTCCGTACGCGCAAGCGCAAGAATTGATTCCATCGAATCTTGAACGGAGTTAATGAAACAAGCAGAACATTGCGGCTTTTCTTCTATTCCAACATTAAACCACACAGGACTGTTAAACGCCATATATTGATTGACTAGAAGAAAACAAAGTTCGTTGTAAAATGTTTCCGCATCTTCTTCGGATGCAAAATATTTCATTGACCGCCCCCAATTTACGGTTGTGGCAGCAACCCGGTCAACAATTTGGCGAACGCTTGTTTCTCTTTCCGGCGTTCCAAGCTGTCCGTGAAAATATTTCGACACAACAACATTGGTTGCCGTCATAGACCACGATTTGGGAATCTCAACATCTTTTTGCTCGAAAATCTTTTCACCGCGTTCATTTGAAATTACTGCCGTTCGCAATTCCCACTCTATTTTATCAAATGGATGCGCGCCAGATTCCGTATAATAGCGATGAAAATGAAGCCCCCGGACTTCTTTTTCCCCATTTCCGCCAGATATATTTTGCCGGGTTGACGCTTTCCCCTGTTGCTCTGCTTGCCTTGTGAGTGTATCTTCACTCATTGGGTCGGTCCTCCAAAAAAATGGTTAATAACTAATGTTACGCAGATGGTCATGCTGAGCCTGCCTGCACGAAGCCGATGCTTCGTTTC
>CAYXEE010000215.1:0-4724 GCA_964463935.1 uncultured Chitinophagaceae bacterium
CATTGTCGTGCGATTTTAATAACGATTGTACCGATGGTTTTTCGGAAAATTCAATATACGCTTCATCAACTAGAACGATTGAATCTGTTTCATCTAATATTTTTTTTACATCCTCAATTGCAATGGATTGTCCCGTTGGACTGTTCGGCGAATTAAGAATAATCAGCGACGGTTTTTCTTTTTTTGCGACGGCTATCATTTTATCGACATCAAACGATAAATCAGATTTCATCGGCACATCAATTACAGTTCCTTCAAGCACGCGCACAATTTTTTCATAGAGAAAAAATGTCGGCGATGGAATAAGGACTTTTGTTCCTCTTCCGACAATTGCCATTAAAATTGTGTACATCAGTTCGTTTGATCCGTTTGCCGCAAGAATTCCTTCAGTTGGATGATCCAATGTTTTCGATAATTTAGCAATTAATTCATTCGGCAGAACATCAGGGTAACGATTCCACGGGAATTGTAAAAATTCATCTAACAAATCTTGTTTCAATTCTTCCGGCAAATCGAACGGATTTTCATTTTGGTTCAACTTGATCAATTCCATTGAAAAAGGTTTTCCTTTTACATTATATGGGTCAAGTTTTTGAACCGACTGTTTTATATGTTTTAGAAATGCCATAATTTATTTTATCAAATTTTTTTACCACAGTGATATAGAGTTATTTAAGATGTCCGACATCTTCTTAACTGAAGTTACGCAAAATCAAAAAATGCTTCGACTCGGCACAAAAAATTACGGTCATCCTGAGCAAATCCTTTGTTTTTTGAAGGATGCCTGCCTGCGTGCCAAACACTTTGGCAGGCAGGCTCAGCATGACCATATGCGTAACTTCAGTTCTTAATAAACTTAAAACCAACTTGCAAATATTGTCTAATCATTACCAAGATGTCGGACATCTTTCAGGGTGACAATTTTACGACAACTCTTAATCATTTTTTTTGCGAAGACGCAGCGAAAGCGCGTGAGCCGTTAATCCTTCGTGTTCGGCAAACAATGCAACTTCATTGGCAACCTCGCCCATCAATTTTGACGAATATTTAATGACGCTCGACTTCTTAATAAAATCATCAACTGAAAGAGGCGAAGAAAATCTTGCAGTTTTTTCAGTCGGCAGAACGTGGTTCGGTCCCGCAAAATAATCGCCAATTGCAACGGGAGAATAATTTCCTAAAAAGATAGAACCCACGTGCAGTATTTGTTTTAAGACTGCTTCATCTTTTGTTGTAATAATTTCTAAATGTTCCGGCGCGAGTTCGTTCGTTACAGCAATTCCTTGTTGAAGCGATGCAACTAAATAAATTCTGCCCATATTTTTCAATGATATGGCAAGAATATTTTTACGCTTCTGCGTTTCAAGCAATCGCACAATTTCTTTATTCACTTTTTCTGCAAACGATTTGCTCGGCGTTACCAGAATTGGAACTGCGCGCTCATCATGCTCTGCCTGCGCCAACAAATCCGAGGCGACGAATGTTGGATTAGCTGAGTTATCCGCAAGAATTACAACTTCGCTCGGACCGGCAAAGCTGTCAATGCCGACTTTTCCATACACCAATTTTTTTGCTGTTGCGACAAAAATATTTCCCGGACCGACAATTTTATCAACCGAAGGAATTGTTTCCGTTCCGAACGCCAATGCCGCAATTGCCTGCGCGCCGCCGACTCGATAAATATTTTTTACACCTAAAATTCCCGCCGCAATCAATACATCGGAATTCACATTTCCATTTTTATCCGGCGGTGAAACCAAATGAATCTCCTTTACGCCTGCAACCTGCGCCGGAATTACATTCATCAATACTGTAGATGGATACGCCGCTTTGCCGCCGGGAACATATACGCCTGCTTTTTCAATCGGACGAAATATTTGACGCAATTCCGAACCGAATTTTTCTTTTATTGAAAAAGGTTTTCTAATCTGATGCTGATGAAATCGCTTTATGTTAGCCGCAGATTGTTTTAGGATTGCAACAAATTTTTTATCTGCATTTTGTAACGCGTAATTGATCTCTTTTTGAGTAACTGCTAATGAGCGTAACGAAGCGCCGTCTAATTTTTTTGCGTACAATTTCAGCGCAGAATCGCCATCTTTTCGTACGCGCAAAATAATTTCAGAAACGGTTTTTTCTATCGCCGCGTACTTGGTCTGTTCAATTGGATTTTGAAACGAGAAAGTTTTCTTTTTTCGAAGATCTATTATTGTAAGCATGATTTATATAGTTACTGTGTAATGTAAAAATTATTGTCACGCTAAACTCCGCGAAGCATCCATTAATGGATTCTTCGGTCGTCTGTGTTCACAGAATCCCTCAGAATGACATTGAAATAAATTTTATCGAACATACTTTTTCGTATTTCAATGCAAATCGTATTCAGCATAACGCTTACATAACCGCTTCAATATACAAAAAAAGGAAACCACTTTTTAGCCGTTTCCTTAGATACATCTTAAAATTACTCGTCATGCCCGAACGTTTTAATCGGGCATCTATATAAATGTGGATTCCCGCTAAAAACATGCCTGCCCACCGCACAACAACGTGCCTGCACGCTAAAGCGTTTCAGCGCGCAAGCCTGCTGTGGCAGGCAGGCGGGAATAACGAAAAAAACTCATAAAAAAAGTAACACTGAGCGGAGTCGAAGTGCGACTTTTTATATAGAATCATGGTTCGTTTACGCTCACCATGACTATTTCTGCGCCAATAAATCTTCAATCTTTGATGTTACTTCTTTTTCGGTCGGTTTTATTTTTGAAGTATATTTCGCAACTACATTTCCGTTCTTATCAACCAAGAATTTTGTAAAATTCCAGCCGATTTCTCCTTTGAAATCTGTTTCTGCGGTAAGATATTTATACAGCGGATGAATGTCATCTCCCTTTACGCTAATCTTTGAGAACATATCGAACGAAACGCCGTAGTTGCGTTCGCAGAATGTTGCAATATCTTTATCGCTTCCCGGTTCTTGTTTGCCAAAATCATTCGCGGGAAATCCGAGAATGACAAAACCTTTATCCTTGTATTGTTTGTAGATGGCTTCAAGGTCTTTGTACTGCGGAGTGTAGCCGCAAAATGATGCCGTGTTGACGACCATAACAACTTTCCCTTTATATTCTGCCAATGGTTTTTGTTTACCATCAAGTGTCTTCATAGTAAAAGTATAAAACGGCGACATTGGTTTCTCCTTTTTATCTTGTGCAATTGCCGATAACGCCAGCGTTGCGATCAATGCGAAAAATATTAATTTTTTCATAAGACTCCTAAATTTTACTTACGCTTTTATAGCAATGTGGAGAGGGAAATGTTTCATGAAAATTATTTTTTTATTGAACACTGATAGAACGGAAAAAACGGCTCGCTTATGCTGCAGACGTTTTTTTCTTCGATATTGAAAATTCTTCCTTTGCTTTTTCTGCCAATAACATTTTCAGCATGGATTGGTACGGAACATCATTTTTATTTGCCAATATTTTTATTCCTTCAACCAAGGATTCCGGCAAACGAATTGATATTGTCCGGCTTGTCCGTTTCAAGTTCGGAAAAATTGCCGGCTGTATTTTCTTTGCATCAATAAAATCAAGCGGGCTGTGTTTTGCCCAAAATTTTCGCTCTTCATCTTCTGTTTTAAAGTTCGGCATTTTTTTTATCATAATTTTTCCCCTTCTACTAAAAGAGAATTGAACACAGATACAACAGAAAAAACGGATTTACATTAAAATAAAATTTATCTGTGAAAAATCTGTTCAATCAATGTAATTCATGTTCCATTTTATTTTAGAAGCGTCAGTTTCATCATCTGAGATTTATTGGCGCTTTGCAGCCGCACAAAATAAACTCCGCTGGCAAGATGCGATGCGTTGAATTGTACGGAATAATATCCCGGTTCTTTTTCTTCGTTCACCAATGTTTCAATTTCTCTGCCGAGCGCATCGTACACTTTTAATGTAACTAATGTTCCGTGCAATTGGGACGGATGGGCATCCGTCCCTACAGTGTATTGTATTGTCGTTGTTGGGTTGAACGGATTGGGATAATTTTGCTCCAAAGAAAATTCTTTAGGCAGAGAATTCTGATATTGTACCGAAGTCGGATTTTCTAACAATCCCGCATTTACCCACGCTGTGTACCACATACTTGCAAGCGCAACGGTTGCCGCTTGAATTTGTTTTTTCGTCATTTCACTCAATTGCTGCCACAAGATTGAATAATACTGCGTGTTGTAACTGCCACTTGTTGCCGCTTTGGCAAGGTTATCCGCCCGTAAAATAGAATCAACAAGCGCGTTGGATGATAAAATAAAATTAAACGCAAAACCGTACACATCTTTGATATATTTTACGGAATCCTTTGTTACAACAATTTGGCTTTGATTGTTATTGAGCATTGTTGTTTCATACCGCGAATGAATTCCTGTGTTCCCCGTTAACTGCCCGTTGTAATTATTTGCGGCATGCAGCGGCTGATGCGTATCGCCGACATAATGCCCAATATCGGCGGCAGTTTGGTACGCTGTGTTCCAATTTCCGCGTTTCAATTGGTTCGTAAGCGAATCCATAAACCAAACAATCGCCCAAGGATTTGTTCCGTTTCCTTTTACGCGCGCCCATCCGTAAAGAAAAACTAATGTATCAAAACTTCGCGGAAGGTATAGAAAATTCGGATATTCATCTACATCTAAATAGTGTCGGTATTGTTCGGAGAACATTGCTGTATCG
>CAYXEE010000216.1:0-4708 GCA_964463935.1 uncultured Chitinophagaceae bacterium
ATAAGGTCATCCTTCGACACATCCTTAAAAAGCAAAGGATTTGCTCAGGATGACCGTTGGTTTTGTGCCGAGTCGAAGCATTTTTTTGATTCTGCGTAACTTCGGTAAATAATTATTTGAGTGAAATTATGTTGAATGTTATTACCTGCCGCTATTGTTTGCAGCAAGCGTTTTTTTTATGCGCTATGCAGATTACAGAGAAATTCTGCATAGCTTTATCTTTGAATGAAAAAGCTGAACTTTGCTCTTTCAGTGCAAAAAATTTTTGATTTATGTTCTTTCGCCGCATAAAGTTCATAAATTTCATGCGTTAGTTTTATTACAAAAAGGCATCTCGAAAAACTCACAAACCCGCCAACTTTAAAATTAGATGGTTGCGAGAGATGTTTTTAGAGATGCCTAATATCTTCTACTTGTGCAATATCGTTAATAGTGCGCACAACAGAATTGTACATTTGTACGTTGAAATTCACAACATTCTTTTACAAAAAAAAATCGTGTTCCCATTTTATACAGCAAACGAAAACACGATTTTCAAATTATTTATTCATCTTATTTATTTTTTGCGTAGATCTTTCAATGCTGCGCGAGCCGCTGCAAGACGAGCAATCGGAACGCGGAACGGCGAACAGCTTACGTAGTTGTTCCCAATCTGATGGCAGAATTCAACCGATGATGGTTCTCCGCCATGTTCGCCGCAAATTCCAACTTTCAATCCCGGACGAGCGCCGCGCCCTTTTGCGATTGCAATCTTCATCAATTCGCCGACGCCGGAGCGGTCGAGAACTTCGAATGGATCTTTTGCATAAATTTCGCGTTGAACGTACGGAATCAAAAAGCTCGCAGAATCATCGCGGCTCATTCCCATTGTTGTTTGTGTTAGATCGTTTGTTCCGAATGAGAAAAATTCTGCAACCTTAGCAACTTCATCGGCAGTTAACGCACCGCGCGGAACTTCAATCATTGTTCCAACTAAGTAATTCAGTTTCACTTTCTTTTCAGCCATGACTTCCGTTGCAACACGGCGAACGATTTTTTCTTGATCTGATAATTCGTTCACATTGCCAACAAGCGGAATCATTACTTCGGGAAGAACTTTAATTCCTTTTGCTTGAACTTGCGCCGCTGCTTCAAAAATTGCGCGCGATTGCATTTCGGTAATTTCAGGATAAATAATTCCCAAACGGCATCCGCGGAAACCTAACATCGGATTAAATTCGTGCAGCGATGCTACGCGTTGTTTCACTTTTTCGTAGCTCGTTCCCATCACTTGCGCAAGTTCGCGTTGTTCTTTTTCTGCGTGCGGAACAAATTCATGAAGCGGCGGATCGATTGTGCGGATTGTTACCGGACGACCGTTCATTGCTTCAAAAATTCCTGCAAAGTCTTCGCGCTGCAACGGCAATAATTTTGCAAGAGCCGCTTTGCGCGCTTCAAGAGTTTCTGCAAGAATCATTTCGCGCATTGGTCCAATTTTTCCTTCGCCAAAAAACATATGTTCTGTTCGGCAAAGTCCAATTCCTTCAGCGCCAAATGCAACTGCGTTGCTTGCCTGATCCGGCTGGTCTGCGTTTGTGCGAATATTGAGTTTACGATATTTATCTGCCCACGACATTACTTTTGCGTAGGTTTGATAAATTGGCGCATTCTTTGCATCGAGAGTTTTATCAACAAGAACTTGAAGAACTTCGGATGGTTTTGTTGCAACTTTTCCTTCAATTACTTCGCCGGTTGTACCATCAAGAGAAATCCAATCGCCTTCTTTAATTGTTTTTCCTTTTACAACCATTGTGTGCGAAGTGTAATCAATATTTAATTCTGAGCAGCCCGCAACGCAAACTTTTCCCATTTGTCGTGCAACAAGCGCCGCGTGCGATGTCATTCCGCCGCGCGCTGTAAGAATTCCTTCGGAAGCGTCCATACCTTTAATATCTTCCGGCGAAGTTTCAATACGAACGAGAATAATTTTTTCGCCGCGCTTTTTCCATTCTTCTGCATCGGGCGCATTAAATACAACGCGGCCTGTTGCAGCGCCGGGACCTGCGTTCAATCCTTTTGCAAGCAACCGTCCGCCGTCAATTGCTGATTTCTTTTCTTTCAAATCAAAAATCGGACGAAGCAATTGATTTAACTGATCCGGATCAATGCGTCTGAGCGCTTCTTTATCATCAATAAGTTTTTCTGCAACCATATCAACAGCAATTTTAATTGCTGCAAATGCGGTACGTTTTCCAACGCGGCATTGCAGCATATATAATTTTCCCTGCTGAATGGTGAACTCGATATCGTTCATATCGCGATAATGCTTTTCTAATTTCAAACGAATCTTATCGAGTTCTTTATAAATTTTCGGATTCTGTTTTTCGAGTTCAGAAATGTGAAGCGGCGTGCGTGTTCCTGCAACAACATCTTCGCCTTGCGCATTCATTAAATATTCTCCGTAGAAAACATTTTCTCCGGTTGCCGCATCGCGCGTAAACGCAACGCCGGTTCCGGAATCTTCGCCCATATTTCCGAATACCATTGATTGAATGTTGACTGCTGTTCCCCATGCTGCAGGAATGTCGTACATTTTTCTGTACGCAATAGCGCGGTCGTTATTCCAAGAATTAAATACTGCGCTGGCTGCGCCCCATAATTGTTTCATCGGGTCTTGCGGAAAACTGTGTCCGGTTTTTTCTTTAATTGCGGCTTTAAATTTTACAATTAAATCCTGCATATCTTCAGCAGTTAAATCGGTATCAAGATGAACCCCTTTTTGATGTTTCTTTTCTTCAATAATAACTTCAAACGGATCAATTTCATCTTTGTGAACCGGTTTTAAACCAAGAACAACATCGCCGTACATTTGAACAAAGCGGCGGTACGAATCGTACACGAAACGCGGATTGCCGGTTTTCTTTACAAGGTTATCGGCAATTTCATCGTTAATACCAAGATTCAAAATGGTGTCCATCATTCCCGGCATTGAAGCTCGCGCGCCGGAGCGAACCGACATTAACAATGGATTTTTTTTATCTCCGAATTTTGCTCCCATTGCTTTTTCAACTTTTTTCAATGCGGCAAGAACTTCTTTTTGAAGAGATTTTGGTAACGTTTTTTTGTTGTCGTAATAATACGTACAAACTTCTGTAGAAATGGTGAATCCTGCGGGAACCGGAAGACCAATCTTTACCATTTCGGCAAGATTTGCTCCTTTTCCACCAAGAAGATTCTTCATTTCTGCTTTTCCTTCAGCTTTCCCGCCGCCGAAGAAATAAACATATTTAGGCATAGCTTATATTTCCTTTTTATTATTTTTTTGTGTTCGTTGTTTTGGTGCGGACATAAGATAAAAAAAATTTGGTTTTAATACACGAAGTTTTGAGATTTTTTTTACCGACAATTCAAAAAAAGAATTTTGTCAAGAAAAACTTGCGGGAAGAAAAGTGGGAAATTAACTTTGTTCGTTAAATCGGGCAACGTCTATAATAAGAGTTAATAATGCAATTAGCGCATTTTTAACATCTTCTTTATCAATTGCGCAGCATGGCATTGCAAAAATATCGATTCTTCCAATATGTTTTAGAACTTTTGCATAGCCAATCGAATTCGGAAGGTCGGTTTTTGTAACGCATAATAAGTATGGAATTTGATACCGCTCGGAAAAATATTGAATAATACGTTTCGTGTTTTCAATACTTTCCATATCGGTGCTGTCGGCAAGAAAAATAACGCCCATGGCGCCTTGGGCAATAACATCCCACATAAAATCAAATCGCTCTTGTCCGGGTGTTGCGTAAATATGAAGCGTAACATCATCATCAATAGTTCGTTTGCCGTAATCCATTGCTACGGTTGTGGTGGTCTTTAATTTCTTTACATCAAGTTCGGTTACTAATTCATCCGTAGTAATGGGAGCAATCTCGCTAATGGTTTTTACAAAAGTAGTTTTGCCGGAATTTACGGAGCCGGTAATAACAAGTTTAAAATACGAATCGAGAGCCATACGGATTATAAGTGTTTAACTTTTTGTAAAATCTTTTTTAAGTTATCTAAACGAACTTGAACATTCTTTTTTGACGGAATTTCCTGATTGCGATGCATTGCAGAAAATAAATTTTCTTCGCTCCTATTTTCAGCGGCAATTTTTTCTACGTACTGAATGGAAATAAAATTTAATGTTACCAGAATTAACAGCGTAATAGCAAAGGAATGGTCGTTCGTTGCCGGAAAATCTCTTAAAAATTGCGAACCATACTTCGGCGAGAAATTAAAATAAAACAACGCCGCCTTTTCTTGAATTGTTTCCGCAACTTCTGCCGGAATTGCTGTAACAGTTTTATTTCGTGTAATCAACAACGGTTTTGATACATCGATAAATTGAGCAATTTCTTTTTTCGGAATTTTTCTAATTGTTTCAAGAATTAAATGTTCCAATTCAAAATAAATTACCGCATCGGATAAACCTTGTGAAAGCGGAACTATTCCTACATTATATTCGCCGAGAAAAAATTTTAATAATGCTCCGGGAAATTTTTTAATTTCCAAATTATAAAAAATTTTATTGCCGTGAACTTCAAATTGTAATGTAGAAGAATCGCCGACATCCGGGAATGCGCCGCGGTAAAAAATAAGCGTTTGCGGAATATCGCCTGTAAGCCGCTGTAAAATTTTTTGTAACTGATGAATTTTTTTTTCTATCATTGCTCAAGCATGGCGATATAGC
>CAYXEE010000217.1:0-3901 GCA_964463935.1 uncultured Chitinophagaceae bacterium
GCTTTTATAGAAAAACGCGCTCCACGCTGGAACGGCAAATAATTTTTAGAAAATAAATTCTTTTATTCCCGAACTTCTCACAATGAAGAAAGGTTTTTTGCTATGATTACAATTCTGGCAAAAGAATTTGCAGAAAAAGAAATTCGTCCGCTTGTAATGAAATATGACGAGTCGCAGGAATTTCCATTTCCACTTGTTGAAAAATGCGCGTCGCTCGGTTTTCTCGGCGCAATGATTCCCGAACAATACGGCGGCGCAAAATTATCTCCTCTCGATTTTACATTTCTCATCGAAGAAATTTCCAAAGTTGATCCATCGGTAGGATTAACATTATGCGCGCACAACGGTTTGTGTGTCAGCCATATTTTTATGTGTTGCAATGAATTTCAGAAAGAAAAATATCTTCCCGATTTATGCAGTGGTAAAAAACTCGGCGGGTGGGGATTAACAGAACCCGGTTCAGGAAGCGATTCTGCGGGAATGATGACAACTGCCGTGAACGATGGCGATGAGTGGATAATAAACGGTTCAAAAGCATTTATCACGCACGGTTCTGTTGGTTCAACATTTGTTGTTATGGCGGTTACAAGCCGAAGCGAATCGAAGCCGTCTATTTCTGCGTTCATTGTTGAAAAAGGAACGCCTGGGTTTTCTGTCGGTAAAAAAGAAAATAAATTAGGAATGCGTTCCAGCGATACGTCGGGATTGATTTTTGACAATGTTCGCGTGCCGCAAGAAAATGTTATTGGAAATATTGGCGAAGGTTTTCAACAAGCGATGAAAGTACTTGAAGGAGGACGAATTGGAATTGCTGCGCTTTCTGTCGGTCTTGCCGCCGGCGCATTGGAAGCAAGCATAAAATATTCAAAAGAGCGGAAACAATTCGGTAAAATGATTTCCCAATTTCAAGGAATTCAATGGAAACTTTCCGATATGGCTACGGAAATTGAAGCGGCACGCGCGCTGACGCACAAAGCCGCACTTTTGAAAATGAACGGAGAGGAATACGGAATGATTGCCGCTCAGGCAAAATTATTTGCAAGCGAAGTTGCTGTGCGCGCGGCAAATGAAGCCGTGCAAATTCACGGCGGTTACGGTTACATAAAAGAATTTCCGGTAGAAAAGTTTTATCGCGATGCCAAACTTCTTACAATCGGCGAAGGAACTTCGGAAGTTCAACGAATGGTTATTGCAAAAAAATTATTAGGATAAAAACGTGGCTATTATCGGTTCATCAATTCAACACGATTCTGTCTTTAAAGAAAATGTTTTTGCATTTACGAAACTTGAACGGAATATTCATTCAATTGCAGAAACAATAAAACTAGGCGGCGGAAAAGATGCAATTGTAAAGCATCGCCAAAAAGGAAAATTGACCGCGCGCGAACGAATTCAATTATTGATTGATAAGAAAAGTAAATTTTTAGAAATCGGTTTGTTTGCTGCGTACGAAATGTACGAAGAATACGGCGGAGCTCCTTCTTCAGGTACAATTTTTGGAATTGGAAAAATTCATAATCGAGACGTAGTTATAGTTGCAAACGATGCTACTGTGAAAGCAGGCGCGTGGTTTCCAATGACGTGCAAAAAAAATCTGCGCGCGCAGGAAATTGCAATCGAAAATCGTTTGCCGATTATTTATCTCGTAGATTCTGCCGGAGTTTTTCTGCCGTTGCAATCGGAAATTTTTCCCGATAAAGAACATTTCGGAAGAATTTTTCGCAATAACGCTGTTATGTCGTCAATGGGAATTGTTCAAATCGCCGCAATTATGGGACCGTGCGTTGCAGGCGGCGCGTATCTTCCCATAATGAGCGATGAAGCAATGATTGTGGATAAAACAGGAAGCGTTTTTTTAGCCGGCTCGCATTTAGTAAAAGCGGCAATCGGCGAAGATATTGATAATGAATCGCTCGGCGGCGCTTCAGTTCATTGCGAAATCAGCGGCGTTACAGATTACAAAATGAAAGATGATGAAGAATGCCTTTCTACAATTCGTTCAATCATCGGTAAAATGGGAGAAAGCACAAAAATTCCATTTGACAGAAGTAAATCGCTGCCGCCGAAATTTGATGCAAACGAAATTTTAGGAATTATACCTACTGATAGAAAAAAACCGTACGATATGTATCAAATTATTTCCCGATTAGTTGATGAAAGCGAATTTGACGAATATAAACCAAAATATGGAAAGACAATTATTACCGGTTATGCGCGCATAGACGGCTGGGCTGTTGGAATTGTTGCAAACCAGCGCGCTGTTGTTAAAAACGCAAACGGCGAAATGCAAATCGGCGGCGTAATTTACAGCGAAAGCGCCGATAAAGCCGCTCGATTTATTATGAATTGTAACCAGAAAAAAATTCCACTGCTGTTTCTTCAAGATGTTACCGGCTTTATGGTCGGCAGTAAAGCTGAGCGCGGCGGAATAATAAAAGACGGCGCAAAAATGGTTAATGCAGTTGCAAATTCCGTTGTCCCAAAATTTACGGTTATCATCGGAAACAGTTACGGCGCAGGAAATTATGCAATGTGCGGCAAAGCGTACGATCCGAGATTTATTTATGCATGGTCGACGGCGCAAATTGCTGTAATGGGCGGAAAGCAGGCAAGCGAAACGTTGCTTTCAATTCAACTGCAAGCGTTGCAAAAAAAAGGAAAAGAGATTTCAGAAGAGCAAAAGAAAAAAATTCTCGATGAAATTCAACAACGATATGAACAAGAACTCAATCCGCTTTTTGCCGCTTCACGGTTATGGGTAGATGGCATTATTTCGCCGACAGAAACGCGAGCCGTCATTTCGCAAGGAATTTCCATTGCATCAAACAATCCCAATATTCCGCAATTTAATCCGGGAATTTTACAGGTATAATTATTTATGAAAAATTTTATTCGCATCGCAAGCGGTCAAGGATTTTGGGGAGATTTGCGCAATGCTCCGGTTGACCAAGTTCGTAAAGGACCGATAGATTATTTGGTCTTGGATTATCTTGCTGAAGTTACAATGTCAATAATGCAAAAGCAAAAATTAAAAGATTCATCTCTTGGCTATGCAAAAGATTTTGTTTCGTTAATGATGGAAATTCTTCCTGATATTGTAGGAAAAAATATTACTGTAATCACAAACGGCGGCGGCGCAAATCCGAGCGGATGTAAAGATGCAATTTTTGCTGTTGCAAAAAAAAACGGAATTAAGAATTTGAAAATCGGCGTTGTGCTTGGAGACGATATTTTGCCGGAGATTGATTCTTTACATTCGCAGAATGTTTCTTTTAATAATATGGAAACAGGCGAATTGTTTGAAACAATCCGAAGTAAAATTGTAAGCGCAAACGCTTATTTCGGCGCGCAACCGATTGTAGAAGCATTGCAGCAGGGCGCGCAAATAATAATTACCGGAAGAACAACCGATACGGGATTAACGCTTGCGCCGATGATGTATAAATTTGACTGGAACAATGATGATTGGAATAAACTTGCCGCCGGAACTGTTGCCGGACATATTTTAGAATGCGGCGCGCAGGCGAGCGGCGGAAATTTTTCCGGCGACTGGAAATCTGTTCCTGATTTAGCTCACATCGGATTTCCAATTGCTGAAGCATTTCCCGATGGTACATTTTTTATTACAAAACATGAAAACACCGGCGGATTAGTCAGCGAAGCGACTGTGAAAGAACAATTGTTGTATGAAATTGGAAATCCAACAATGTATATTACGCCGGATTGCATTGCTGATTTTACAACAATACAACTTCAGCAAGAAGAAAAAAATAAAGTTAGAGTTTTTGGTATAAAAGGAAAACCTGCAACAGAGTTTTTCAAGGTTTCAATGTCGCATCACGACGGCTATACGGCATTTGGAACATTAACGTATGCGTGGCCCGATGCAATTGAAAAAGCG
>CAYXEE010000217.1:3948-4655 GCA_964463935.1 uncultured Chitinophagaceae bacterium
ATTTTGTTTGATGAAATTCGTTCCGAGTTGCTCGGATTTAATTCTTCGTTCGGACTCCAAGCAAAAAAAATTGACGAGCAGAATGAAGTTGTTTTGCGCATCGGAGTACGGAGTAATGATAAAAATGCAATTGAAGCATTTTCTCGGGAAATTGCGCCGCTTGTGTTAACCGGACCTCCATCTGTTACTGGTTTTGCAGGAGGACGTCCAAGGCCAAGCGATGTTATTGCGTATTGGCCTTCGCTAGTTCCTAAAAATTTAGTTCAGCACAAAGTAATTGTGGAAGCATTGCAATAATTATTTTTGAGTGAAAATATGAAAATTCAACTTATTCAAATTGCGCATGCTCGTTCCGGCGATAAAGGAGATACGGGAAATGTCGGCGTAATTGCCCGTAAACCGGAATATTATCTCATTTTAAAAAAATATCTCACTTTAGAAAAAGTTAAGCAGCATTTCGAAGGAATTTGTTTCGGAGAAGTTGAGCGGTTTGAACTTGAAAATCTTTGCGCGCTGAATTTTTTACTGCATCAATCGCTCGGCGGCGGAGGAACAAAATCGTTAAAAAATGATGCGCAAGGAAAAGTATTAAGCAGCGTTATGCTTCGGATGGAATTAGAAATTGAGGAAGAACTTCATATCTAAAAATATGGTAACTACTCAGCGTAATTGAGGAATCGGAGACAAAGGATTGCCAACAAAAATAC
>CAYXEE010000218.1:0-213 GCA_964463935.1 uncultured Chitinophagaceae bacterium
ATGATTAGTATTGCCGATTCGCCGGACCCAATCAGACGCGAAACAATTTCCTGCGCCTTCGGCAGATTTTTTTCGCCGATCATATTAGCTAATTCAAACGGCGTAAACTTGCGGGAAACGCCGACGACTGTTTCCACATCTGTTTGCGTTATTGTATTCCGCACGCCGATGTAAATTGTCAGCTTTTCCATTTCATTTACAATTTCACGAAGC
>CAYXEE010000218.1:223-4647 GCA_964463935.1 uncultured Chitinophagaceae bacterium
TACCGACATACGATTGCAATAACGCCGCGGCTTGCGCGTTAATTGTTAGTTTCATTTTCTTTGCGCGCATTTCCATAAATTGCGGAATTTGATAATCTTTATACGGCGCACATTCGCCGCCGACAGAAAATTTTTTTAATGCAGGATACGGTTTTCTGCGGAAGTCGGGGTTGATTGCGGTTAACACCAGCAGAGTGCTGTGCGAAGGATTTTCAAGATAATGTTCAATCAGTTCGCGTTCTTTTTCCTGCATGCTCATTTTGTCAAAATTCCGCACAACAAGTACGCGCCGCTCCGCCATCATCGGAAACGACGAAGCAATGGAAACCATTTTTTTTGCATCAATATCATTTCCATACACCACATCGCAGTTAAATTCCTTCATTGAAGAATCGAGAGCAGAGGCAAGAATTGTATCAACGGCTTCTTCAATTAAAAAATCTTCTTCTCCGTAGAAAAAATAGATTGGCGCAAATTTTCCTTTTTTTACATCGGAAAGTATTCCGTCTAAATCTATTTTTTCTTTAGTTTTTGCCATTGATAAATCAGAAAATTTCTATTCAATTACTCGTACTTTGGTAATGGTAATTTTTTCGTATGGATTATCGCGCGGATCGCGCTTTACGGAAACAATTTTATCCGCGACATCCATTCCTTCCATTACTTTTCCAAACACGCTGTACTGCCCGTCTAAAAATTTTGCATCGGCAACCGTAATATAAAATTGACTGCCGTTTGATTTCCGTTCAGGATTTACCATATCGCCCTGACGCGCGGCGGCAATAACGCCGCGATCGTGCGTTAAACCGATTTCTGCATCAATACGATATTCCGGTCCGCCCATTCCGTGCGTATTTCTATTTTCATCGCGGGAATTCGGATCGCCGCCTTGAATCATAAATCCCGGAATTACTCGGTGAAATGTTGTTCCTGCATAAAAATCTTCCTGCGCAAGCTTGCGGAAGTTTTCAGAATGTTTCGGCGCGGCAGAATCATTTAATGCAATAGTAATATTGCCAAGCGATGTTTCTATTACTACCCATCCTTTTTTTTGTTGTTCGGTCACGGTAACTGCTCCTTTTTCATTTTTTTGTGTAGATTTTTTTTGCGCCGATGCTGCGCACATCAGCACGGCAAGACTTACGACAATGACAATGTATCTCATGGCTTTCATATATTTTAGAAATAATAAATTAAACCAAACTGCAGCCCTATAAAAAAGTAATTCAGCGTTGGACGTTCATCTAAATAGCGGAGTTCGTTGTTGTTTTCATCGCGCAATGCGCCGAGAAATTCATATCCGATTCCGCCGCTGATACAGCCGAACAAATATTCATCAAACGCAGTCTGCCCGTTTGCTTCAAAGCGAATTCCAACGCCGCGCGCAGAAAATTTTTTATCCGTTCCGATTGCAGAAAATTGTTCATTACCGGATGCAAAATGATAACCGGCTCCGCCATTCAATTTAAGAAAATATCCCTTTCCGCTGTACACTCGCTGCAACAAAAGCAAAGGGGCATGCACGTTGTAGTTCAACAAATAATTGCCGGCAGTATTAGTCGACAAATTGTATGAGCGGAACAAATATGAGTGTACTATCTTTATTCCCCATTTATCATTCAGCGGAAATTCTACGCCGCCGAAAAATTCCACTGCGGAAATAAAATCATCAACGCGCTGTGTTGAAACTGCAATTCTATTTACATAATCCGTAAGCGCGGAAGCAGCAACAAGATTCACCCCCATTCCTGCGGAAATTGCAATTCCATTTTCTCTTTCAACAAATTGAATCGGCGGTTGCTGCTGCGCCGGACTTATTACATACAATAAAACCGAAAGAATTGCAAGAATTGTATTGTTCATTTTTCCGTTACTTCGGAAAGATGAATTTTATCTTTCATCATATAATATAATCCGGCGACAAATACCGAAATAAAACCAATGGCATGCGTGTATATTGCATAGCTTAAGGCAACTGTCGCGTCAATTCCATACAACTGCGAAAGCACAAATGTTGTAAATGTATGGTATGTTCCTATTCCATTGGGCGTTGGAATAGCAAACGCCAAGCCCGACGCAACTTGCAGAACTGTTGCGGAGCCGAAGGTCAATTCGTTCAACGTAAAAGCAAAAAAAGGCAGATATAATAATATAATATACGAAAGCCACGTAAGCAGACTTGTTGCTGCAATCATAAAATAATTACCGGGAACATTTGCCGCTTGAAAGCCGGAAAGAAACGAATCAAAAAGCGAATCAATTTTTGTCTGTATGTGTTTCGGCAGAATTTTTGAAAAATGTTTAATAAATGAAAAAATCCATTCCGCTTTTAAAAAAATTAGAACAAACGAAACAAACATTATTACCGCGCCCGCAGAAATAATCCAATCATATTGAGCGAGCGATGGAAACCATAATGTGAATTTCTCTGCATAAAAAAACATTACAACGGAAACAATAACCGCAAATGAAATTATATCAATAATGCGTTCAAGAATTACAGTGCCGAGAGCCGATGTGCCGGAAATTCCTTCCATTTTTTTAATCGCGTACGGACGAACAAGTTCGCCGAGGCGCGGAAAAATTCCATTCACCATATACCCAATCATTAACGCAGAAAAAGCATTGCGCAAGCTTACATCTTTTTTAATCGGATATAAAAGATATTTCCATCTCCACGCGCGAAAAATATGGCTCACAATTCCGCCGATAAACAACCCAACAAACCAATACCACGGAACATTTGTTAATGAATTCCATAATTCGCTAAGATTTTTTCCGCGAAATGCCAGCCAGATAAAAAGCGTCATCAACGCTACGCTGAAAAATCCACGCAGGAACGATTTCAATTTTTTATTCATTATTAATTTGTTCTCGTATCCACAATTGTCGTTCCTTCGGGCGGAATAAAAATAAATTCGCTTTCGGGAAATCCGGAATTAAATCGTATATCAGAAAGTTCAACCGTTGTTTTGGTTTTATTAGCGTCAATATATTCAATTTTGCGAATTGTCCATTCAGAAAGGTCAATCCACGCGCGCAGCAGAGAGATGGATTTTATTGTTGCAGATTTAGGAGTAAGTTTTAAAATTACTTCTGATTTTAATACTGTGTCAATTTCAGCGTTAAAATCTTTCGGCAGACCGTACAAAAATTGGTCGACAGAAAATGTTCCGCTGTTTTTTTTATACGCGCTGATAATTACTTGTAGATTAGCCGGCGTGTACATCCAAATTGTTTTTCCGTCCGTTGTTAAAATCTGCTGCGAAGTTTCAACGCAAAATTTATTTCCTTTTTTTATTTTAACGCTTCCTGTCTGTCGTTGTTCGGTTTTAGCAAAACGAAACTGCGCTGTCTGCGTAAAATTTGCGGAAACATCTTTTTGCGAAGAATATTTTGCCTGAACCTTGGCGGCAATTTCATCGGCGGTTAACGCCGTTTGTGCAAAAGCAACAGCGGAAAAAGAAACAAGCAGCGCTGAAATGGAATAAATTATTTTGAAATTCATTTTAATCCAAATTTTTCAAAAGAAATTCAAGATCGGATTCCTGCTGAATGCGGACTTCGCGCGCTTTGCTGCCGTCAAACGGACCGACAATTCCCGCTTCTTCCAATTGGTCAACAAGCCGCGCCGCGCGCGAATAGCCGACGCTTAATCTGCGCTGAAGCAGCGAAACAGAACCTTGTTGATGACGAACGATAATTCTTGCCGCATCTTCAAACAATTCATCTCGTTCGCCGCCGCCGCCGCCGTTGCCGCCGCGCTTCTTTTCAAGCGCGGAGGGAAGTTCAAACGGTTTGCTGTATCCTTTTTGTTTTCCAATATGATCAACAAGTTCTTCCACTTCTTCCGTTGAAATATAAGCGTTTTGAATACGAATCGGTTTGGGGCTGCTTGCAGAAAGATACAGCATATCGCCGCGTCCAATCAATTGCTCCGCCCCGCCGCCGTCTAGAATTGTGCGCGAATCAATCTTCGATGAAACGGCGTATGCAATACGCGCAGGAAAATTTGCTTTAATTACGCCGGTAATAACATCTACCGAAGGACGCTGCGTTGCAAGCACAAGATGAATTCCTACAGCGCGCGCAAGCTGAGCAATGCGAGCAATGGATTCTTCCACTTCTTTCGCGGTCGTCATCATTAAATCTGCAAGCTCGTCAATTATTACAATAATGTACGGAAGGAAGCGGTGTTTAATTATTTCAGAATCTTTACCTTTTAATTTCCCATCTTTAAATCGCTGATTGTAATCTGTAACATGGCGAACGCCGGCAGAAGCAAGTAAATCGTAACGGCGTTCCATTTCAATTACGCACGATTTTAACGCAAGCACTGCATTGTTTGGCTGAGTAATAATTTTTTCATCAATATCCGGCGAAACAGCAAGAAAATGGTTTTGCAATTTTAGATATAAACTCAA